>NZ_OY781387.1:42500-103655 GCF_963676665.1 uncultured Tolumonas sp. | reverse complement strand
TTTCGGTAAACTCCGCATGCCGCTGTACCGCCACCCATTCCTCGGCATCCAGCTTGCCGGGTTTATCCAAAATCGTGTTACTCACCCCCAGCTTGCCCACATCGTGCAACAAGGCACCGCGTTTCAGCCAACGCCGCCGCTCTGGCGATAAACCCAGCTCCTGCGCCAGCATATCGGTATACAGCGCCACCCGACCGCTATGGCCGGCGGTGTAGGGGCTTTTCGAGTCAACCACCTGACCAAAGGCCGCGGCGATCTCATCGAGATAATCTTCATCTAACGGCCGCTCGCCTTCACCGGCTAACAACGCAAACACCTGTTGCTCTATGGTCGGTGAAGCCAGTGTTTGCCAGAAAGAGTCATCATTAGAAACTTGCTCAAACAGGTGTACCAAGGTGGGATCAAACCACTTTCCTACTCGCTGCTGTACCTCTTTGCGCGCCGCTATCGGCCCACTGGCGGAATGAAACACATCCACGATCTGCGCCAGCAACGCAATTCGTGCATACAGCGGGATCTGCTCACCCGCCAGCCCTGCCGGTTTACCACCGCCATCCCAATGTTCATCCAGCGACAAGATGCCTTGTGCCACCGGTTCACTAAACCGCAACTGACGGGCAATTTCCGCCCCGCGCTGACAACGGGTTTGGATCAGTTCCGTCGCGATCTGCTCACCGTTACGAAAGATGGTAAATAAACTACTGAAACGCTCGCTTAAACCGGCCTGCAAACCAGTATGTTTTAAAACGAACGTCACCACGTTGGCGATGCTGCTATCGACTTGCGAAAAATCGTGTTTAAAACGCAGATCATCGGTCAGGTATAACTCGCAGATCCGCGCGGCATTACTGCTACAGCCCAGATCTTTCAGCAGCAACATGTAATACAGTTCATGTAATTGCTGTGCCTGTAAACCGAGCCGTTCACCGAGCTGCATGCCGATCCAGCAACAGCGCACGCAATGCCCTTCCGGCTGCCCTTCGGTGATATCCAACGCATGACTGAGCGAACCGATCAATTCCGACAGACGTAATTCATTACTGGTGCTAAATCGCTGCATGTCGCGGATCTCCCAAGGAGGGTCTCAAAAAGCATAGAGGAAAAAAGTGATACGCGGCAAAAACAAAAAAGGCGCAATACGGGTGGTATCGCACCTCTTTTTTGTGAACTGGGTTTTTGTAAGCTGGAAATAAATTTGTTCAGGAACGTAAATTCAGTCGTCGCTGACTGGCGCTGACGGGTTTTGGCCGTGACTCAGCAAATGTTCAAACTTGGTGTCGGCTAGTTTTTGCATAATCGCTCGCCACTGTTGTTCAGCGTCACTACCGGCGTCGCTAAACACTTGCGTCATCAGCTCACGTTGGCTTTGCGATAAGCGATTTTCCAGCATTTGCCCTTGTGCAGTCAGCGTTAAGCGCTTGATGCGTTTATCAAATTCATCGGCATTCGCCGCGATCAAATCGAGCTCTTTTAACGTGCGCAGCGGGCCATTCAGCGCCTGTTTACTGACGCCGAGAATTTTCAGCAAGGCGTTCACGCTGATCGCCGGGTTGCGCCCGACAAAATAGAGAATACGATGATGCACACGTGCTAACCCCTGTTCCGCCAAGATCGCATCGGGGCCGGAGGTGAATGCACGGAAGGCAAAATGGAACAATTCTAACGCTGCATTGAGCGAATTTTGATTATTTTGGTCAACCATATTGACTTAATTGAGTGTACTGGCAAGATAGGTCAACTTCGCTGACGTATCTACCGATAATTTCCTAGAATTTATCGTTCTGCATCAGAAATAGCAATGAAACAAACTCATGCCCGCAGAACCGGAGGCCGCATGTTTGCCGAGCGTATCCAACATCTCACATCCTCAATCATCCGCGAAATCTTAGCCAGCGCGCAAAAGCCGAATATCATTTCATTCGCTGGCGGCTTACCGGCGGAAGGGAGTTTTCCGGATATTGACTGGTCGGTATTACCCAACAAGGTCAGACAATATGGCATGAGTGAGGGTGAACCCGAGCTGCGCGAAGCGATTGCCGCCGAAGCACGCCAGAAAGGCATCGGCTGTGACGCCAATCAGGTGCTGATTTTGTCGGGCTCACAGCAAGGGTTGGATTTAGTTTCGAAACTGTTCATCGACCCGAACAGCAACGTGCTGGTTGAATCGCCGACTTATCTGGCGGCATTGCAGTGTTTTAATCTGTTTCAGGCGCAATGCCAAGGCATCCAGCTCGGCAACCAAGGTCCGGATATCAGCAATTTTGAACATCAGATCCGCGACCACAAACCGCGTTTTTCTTACCTGATCCCGAGTTTCCAGAATCCGTCAGGCACTTGTTATGACGTGACCTCGCGTCAGGCTGTGGCGGCGTTACTCGATCAATACAACCTGCCATTGATTGAAGATGAGCCGTATTGCGAGCTGGATTATGACAATCTGGCCAAACCGCCGATCTGCTCGTTTATGAAAACCGCACCGTGGATCTATTTTGGTTCGTTTTCCAAAGTGCTGATCCCCGGTTTGCGTATTGGTTATCTGATTGCGCACCCTGATTTGATCACCCATCTGGTGCGTCTGAAACAGGCAGCGGATCTGCACACCAATCGTCCGGGACAATGGCTGGCGCTGGAGTACATGAACTCCGCCGATAAACCACAACGGCTGGCGCGTCTGCGTGAATTCTACCGTGTGCGTCGCGATGCGTTTGCCGCAGCACTGGCGAGTGAATTTGCCGATCTGGCGGATTGGCAGATCCCATCCGGCGGGCTGTTTTTCTGGTTAAAACTGAAAAACGCCGTGGATACCCGCCCACTGTTAAAAATTGCGCTGGAAGCTGGGGTAGCCTTTATGCCGGGCGAAGCGTTCTTTGCAGAAAGCAACCCGCCACATGGCTACATCCGCCTGAACTTCAGCCATACCGAACCGGAGAAGATGGTGGAAGGCTTACGCCGTTTACGCAAAGTGCTATTGGACGCGAACATCGCTTAACGGCAAAAACGGCATGAAAAAAGGCGCGATACCGCAAGGTATGGCGCCTTTTTTATAGTCTGGTTGATTACGCTTTCGGGCGTACACCCAAGGTATGACAGATGGCGTAGGTCAGCTCCGAGCGGTTCAGTGTGTAGAAGTGGAAATCTTTTACCCCTTCCCGTGACAGCACGCGCGCCATGTCGATCGCAATGCTGGCACCAACCATGTTACGGGTCATCTGGTCATCATCAGCGATGCCTTCAAAACGCTGATGCAGCCATTGCGGGATCTTCACGTTGGTGAAACCGGCAAATTTCAGCAGATTTTTGTAGTTTGATACCGGCAGGATGCCCGGCACGATTTCCGCTTCAATACCAATCGCGGCACAACGATCGCGGAAACGCAGGTAGCTTTCCACATCAAAGAAGAACTGGGTGATGGCGCGGTTGGCACCGGCATCGATTTTACGTTTCAGGTGCAGCAGATCAGCCTGTGCGCTTTTCGCTTCCGGGTGCACTTCCGGGTAAGCGGCTACGGAGATATCAAAATCAGCCACCTCTTTCAGCAGTGCCACCAGATCATTGGCATACATCTCTGGTTTGCCAGCACCGGCTGGCAAGTCACCACGCAGCGCCACGATGTTACGAATACCGTTATCCCAATAATCTTTAGCAATGGTACGCAGCTCGTCACGGGTGGCATCAACACAGGTCAGGTGCGGCGCAGCAATCAGACCGGTACGTTCTTTGATGTCTTTGATAATGCTGTGCGTGCGGTCGCGGGTACCGGAGTTAGCGCCATAGGTTACTGATACAAATTTCGGTTTCAGTTTGCTCAGGCGTTCAATCGAGTTCCACAGCGTCAGTTCCATGCTTTCAGTGGCTGGCGGGAAAAACTCAAACGAAACATTAATATCGCCATTCAATTCGGCCAGATTCTGGTTCAGGGCTTCTACCTGACGTGCACTGTCAAAACTCATGATTACTCCTTGCCTGCCTTACGGCCTGTGGGACGGAAGGCTCCGCTTCCTGCATCGACCAAACAAAACAGATGTTTGGACGTCTAAATGTCTATACATCTTATTTGAACTGTTCAGAATGTCAACATCTCACATTAAGCATATCTGACATTCTGTTGCGCGTCGTTATTCTGCCGCCTGTTACGCCAGCTTGGTCTGTAAGGTTTCCAGCATGACACCTAAACCACTGTAACGTTCGGTTTGTTTGCGTACCATCAAGGCCAGCACCTCGGGTGTGGCAAACAGATCCAGCTGTTCACGCGCGCGAGTGATGCCGGTGTAGAGCAATTCGCGTGTCAGCAGCGGGTTCACTTCGGGCGGCAACAACAGCAAGGTATGGGTAAACTCCGAGCCTTGCGATTTGTGCACGGTCATCGCCCACGCTGTATCGTGTGCCGGCAGGCGGCTGGGCAGAAAGCCATGCGCTTTGCCATCGGGCAATACAAACCAGACC
Organism: uncultured Tolumonas sp.; assembly: GCF_963676665.1. Taxonomy (NCBI): domain Bacteria; kingdom Pseudomonadati; phylum Pseudomonadota; class Gammaproteobacteria; order Aeromonadales; family Aeromonadaceae; genus Tolumonas; species uncultured Tolumonas sp. The sequence continues at coordinate 99,212 of NZ_OY781387.1, read as the reverse complement.
CGCAGCCGTTCGCCATCGCTGGCGGCAATACCGATATCGCCGTTATACAGGCCCAGCCCATAATCGTTTTCAGTGATCATCACCGGCCGCCCGGCAAACCACTCGCTGCTCATCTGCAATTTACCCTGCGCTTGCAGGCGCTGGCCAATGGCCTGATTCATGCCATTAATGCCCCACGGCCCGTCGTGTAATGCACATAACAGCCGGATCTGGTTGAACGCTTTGAGCAGCACAATGGCATTATCGGATGTAATCGGCGCCGCGAGCAGCGCCAAATAGGCGTGATAGCCTTTGGCAGCGACGCTGATGGCCATGTCGAGACGTTGTTCGTCACTGTGCAGGCGAATATCGCGATAGTCTTGTGCCCATACGGCATACGCCGCTTTCACGTCCCCATTGTTCACCGCTTCCGCCAGTTTGCCGATGCCGGAATCGGCCGCAAACCGATAGCTTTTACACAGTAAACAAAGCCGGTCGCGCAGTGGATGCCCAGCGGGTTGCACATAATTTTGCAGATCGTAACCGGTGCGCTGTTGCAATTGCTGCGCTTGTTGTGAGCTTAACCCCTGCGCGACAAACTGGCAGATATCGCCCAGCACCGCACCTGCTTCCACCGACGCCAGCTGGTCTTTATCACCGAGTAATATCAAGCGAGCCTGCGGCGGTAAGGCGGCCAGCAGACGCGCCATCATCGGTAAATCGATCATCGAGGCTTCATCGACCACCAGCACTTCAAGCGGTAGCGGATTTTGCCCGTGATGACGAAACTCAGGTAAACCGGGGATAACCCCCAACAAGCGGTGCAAGGTGCTGGCCTGCGTCGGAATACCCGCCAGCCACGCCGCATTCACTTGCCCGGCCAGCTCGGCTTTTGCTTTGGCGATCGATTCTGTCAGGCGTGCCGCCGCTTTACCGGTCGGTGCCGCCAGCCGGATCAACAACGGCTGTTCGCTTTGCGCCACCAGTAGCGCCAACAGTTTGGTCACCGTAGTCGTCTTACCCGTGCCGGGGCCACCGGAGATCAGCGTAAAGCGCCCGTCACAGGCGGTCGCCACAGCGACCGCTTGCCAATCTGTTTCCGACTGAGGTGTGAACAGTTGTCGTAACTGCTGGGCTAATTCGGGTGTGTCAGCGCTCGTTGTTACTGGCAAACTGGCTTGCTGTAACCAACAGGCCACCTGCTGTTCAAAACGAAAATAACGGCTGAGATAAAGACGTCCGGCAAATAAGGTCAGGGGTTGCCCCGCCTGCGCCTCAACCACCGACGGATCGCTGACCAGACGCACCAACGGGCTGTGCTCTAACAGGGTCGTCAACTCAGATACGCTGACCGCGGGTAAATTGACCTCCGGCAACAACGCCTGCCACTGCGCCAGCCGTTCCGGCCAAGCCGTGAGATCAAAACAGACATGGCCACGCCCCAGCTCTTGGCTGGTGATCGCCACCGCCAGTTGGATGCTGTCATCCGCATCCCAGCGCGCCAATAACTGAGCGAGCTGCACATCCAGATCGCGTAAGAGTCGGGCGTCTAATAACGTTTGCCACAACGGGGTTAATGCAGAAGAGTGGGCGGTCATTAAATCAGCTCCCCGCTGGTTACGGCCGATTCACCGGCAAATAAGGCATCTAACGCGTCGATATGTGTTTTGTCCGGTTTGGTGGCATACACGCCACTACCGGCTTCGCCGTTCATGCCGCGCAAAAACAGATAACAGACACCGCCAATATGCTGGTCATAGTCATAATCCGGCAGACGGCAGCGCAGATAACGGTGTAATGCCAGTGTATAGAGCTGATATTGCACGTCGTAACGGTGCGCAATCATGGCTTGCGCCATCGCATCTTGCTGATAGGCCGCCGCATTATCACCAAGATAATTCGATTTATAGTCGACTACGTAAAAACGACCATCATGCTCAAACACCAAGTCGATAAAACCTTTTAGCATGCCCTGCACTTCGTTAAATGTCAGGGCCGGAGCTTGGACGGAAAGCGGATCGCCTGCGGCCAGACAACGGTTAAGTGCTGGTGCAGAAAGCGCCGACAGCGGCAGCAAAAATTCCATCTCGCTTAAGCAATGCTCAGGGGTTAATTGCGCCAGCGACAGACCGGGGAACAGCTCACTGGTTAAGATCTGTTCCAGCCACTGTTCCAGCACCGGTAACCACGGCTCTGGCTGCCAATCGTGGCTCAGTTGCACACCTTGCAGATGTTGCACAATCCATTGCTGGCGACTGGCCTCATCAGCACCAAAATCGAGATCTTCCAATAAGCTATGCAGGAACGTACCGGCATGCGCACCCCGCGGAAAACTGAACACATCAAAACGTGGCGCAGACGGTTCAGCCTCGCTTATCACCAAGGGTGCAGCTGGTTTGGCCGTCACAGAACCATGGCTGACCGTGAGTGCCGAATAAGAGGTTACCCGCCAGTTGCGCTCCAGCTGCCCGCTAAACTGCCGGGCTTGGGCAGCGGGTAATTGAATTTTCGCTTCCTGATACGGGTCGGTTGGAAAAGCGATCTCCGCCACTTCCGCTGCCAGATCATGATTATTCTGCTTGTCCAGCCATTGGTGGAATCGCTGCGTGAATGCTGCATCACTGTCGTTTTTCAGCAAATAATCCAGCGCCGCTGGACGATCATCTTTCGCCTTGGTTTTGCTGTTGGCTTTCAGATCGGCCAGCCCCAGCCAGGTGACAAACACGCCGCGCGTTAATGCCACATACAGCAGCCGCAGATCTTCCGCCAAACGCTCTTGTGCAGCGTGCTCCCACGCTTCATCCGAGCCAGATAGATCCAGTCGTACGCCACTCTCGGTGTGATAACGCGGTGTGTCGTTGCCCCGATAAGCGCAGATAAACGGCAGCAACACCAATCCATATTGCAGCCCTTTCGATTTATGGATGGTGACGATCTGCACGCGCTGGCGCTCGGAATCGAGCCGCAGTTGCTGCTCGTCCGCATCACCATTCGGTTGCTGGCAACGCTCCAATAACCAGCGCAGCAGCGCATGTTCACCATTCAGGCTGCTGGCGGCAGTTTGCAGCAGTTCGCCCAAATGCAACACATCGGTCAGTTGGCGCTCGCCATTCACTTCACCTAACAAACGCTCAGGGATCTGATACCAGAACAGCCACTGGCGCAGCATCGGCAAAATGCCACGTTGTCGCCATAACTCGCCAGCTTGTCGGATACGCTCGACGGTCTGCTCCCACAAGGTTTCATCGTCGTTCAGGTTAGCCAGTTGTCTCACCGTCCAGCCTTGCAGACCGGTCGCCATCGCCGCACGAATTAGCATCTCATCCTGCAGGTTAAGGCAAGCTTCCAGCAGACGCGCCACATCGTGCGCTACCGGTTGTGCGAACACTGACTCCCGGTTGGAAAGATAAACGCTGGCAATGCCGCATTCATGCAACGCTTGCTGCATCACGGCGGCTTCGCGCCCGCTGCGCACCAGCACCGCAACATCATTGGGGCGTAATGCGTTACCATCCAACGTAGCCTGCCCGTCTTGTGCTGCCGTCAGCCAGGTATGAATTTGCGCAGCCGCCGCCAGCGCCATGCGCTGCTGATAGGCGGCACCACTGACTTCCCCTTCCAGCGGGAAACAGCATTGCAACGCAGTTTGCGGCTGGCCTTCTAACACAAAGCCACTGTCTTTGCCCTTGGCCTTCACCGCTTCAAACGGAATGCTGTCTTGATAAATAAACGGCGCGTGGGAATTAGCAAACAAAGCGTTGACCGCACGCACTAATTCATCGGTGGAACGGTAGTTGGTTTGCAGTGTGTAATGCGCGGCCACCTGCTGCTTCGCCGCGATGTAGGTAAAAATGTCGGCCCCACGGAACGCATAAATCGCCTGTTTTGGGTCACCGATCATGTAAAAGCCGCATTCCGGATTTTGCGCATATAAGGTCGAAAAGATCTGATATTGCAGCGGGTCGGTATCTTGAAATTCGTCGATCATGGCAACCGGATATTGTTCGCGAATACGTTCCGCCAGCACAGCGCCACGCTCGGAACTCAATGCCCGCGCCAGATTGGCCAGCAGATCATCAAATGACAGCTGTTGCTGACGCTGTTTTTGTTGCTGCAAGCGCGCACGCACCTGCGTCAGCGCATCGGCAATCACCACATCATCGATATCGTTGGGTTGTGCCAGCAGCGTTTCAATCTGATCAAACAACAGATGCGTTGGCACAGCGCCGGTTTTGGTTTTCGCCGCCAATACCGACGCGGAAAAGTTTTCCAGCGCCTTGGGTAACTGATAACTTCGAAGTGGTGCATTGACCCACTCACTGACTTTATTCAGCCAGTTCGGCAGATTCTTTTTCGAATAACTTTGCTTGCTGACCCCCGATGCCGCGATCACCGCCTCCAGGCTGCCCACGGCCGCGAGCCATGCTTCTCGTAAACTATTTAACCGCGCAATGATCGCCTGATGGCGCTCGGCCAAGGTCTCGCTGGTGCGCGGCTGACATTGCAAACCGGCCAACGCCAGATGCGGGTTGATCTCGCGCAGTAAGGCATCCGGCCCTTTCCAGTGATCGAGCAGCGCTTGCGCCAGCAAGGCATCGGCCTGATAAGTGATATGCCGCCAGAAATCGGCCACTGCTGAGGCACGCAGATTCTGCTCTTCGGTTAAAAATTCATTATCGAACAGACTGCCCGACTCAAAGGCGTTTTGCGTCAGCATGCGCTGGCAAAAACCATGGATGGTGTAGATCGCCGCTTCATCCATCTGCCGCTCAGCGGTCAGCAGCTGGCGTAACGCCAACGCTTTGTTCGGGCATTCATCCAGCAAGCATTGGATCAGCGGGTCTTTGCTAAACCCTGCCTCAATCGCCCGTCGCGTATCACGGATCGCTTTTAAGATACGCTCGCGCAGCTCGGCGGTGGCCGCTTCGGTAAAGGTCACCACCAGAATACGATCGACCAGCAGCGGCGTACCAAACCCAGCCTCACCCGCACCATGCCCCAGCAATAAACGCAAATAGAGACCAGCAATGGTGTAGGTTTTACCCGTGCCAGCACTGGCCTCGATCAGGCGTAATCCACTGAGTGGGAAACTGAGAATATCCAGCGGCTTACTCATGGTCTGCCTCCTGCAAATGCTGGCGTAATGGCAGCAGTAATTGTACCGCCCAAGCTTGTATATCCTGCCAATGCACATCGGTTAATTCCGGGAAACAGCGCGCTAAGTAGGTGTCTTGCACCTCTCCGATCACAAACGAGCCATCACCAATGTAGGTTTTCTGCGCCGACTCCCGCGCCTGTAACAGCTGTGCAGCATCGCCCAGATCGCCACTTTCCGTCAGGGCTTTTTCCAGCCACACCCACGCCGTGTTCACTGGTAAACAGAGCGGACGCTGCATGCCCGCCAGAAACGCTGCCCACCATAATTGCAGCTGTGCTCGCGCATCATCGATACTGAGCACCGCAAGGGTCCACTCACCTAACTTGCCGTTATCCAAGGCCAGCAACTGCGTGGGTTGGCTCAATTTTCCTGCTGCCGACAGCGCCAGATGCTCCAGCCAGATCGCCACCAGCCAGCTGGCTTTGAGTTTACTGACTCGGTGCCGCACCAACTGCCCGTGATAAACATCACCGACACTGCCCAGCAGCTGCCAATCGTTGAAATCCAGATGGAAGGTTTCGCGTTGTGCCTGTGCCAGCGGCCATGCTTGCATCGCCATAACCAATGGCGTGAGGTTGTTGGCATCACCTTGCAGCGCCAGCTTGCCAAACTCACCATCGGGCAACTGCCCTTCAGCCAGCAAGCGCGGCTGCCAAACCGCCTCTGCCACACCAAGCCGCTGATAACGCAACAGCCGTTCACGCAGCTGATATTGCTGCAGTTTATCTAACCAAAACGGTTCGTTATCTTCCAACGCGGCTTCGCGTTCAACAAACTGCACGCGCAGGCGACGACGGAAAAATCCCGCCACAGGATTGCGGAAAAAACGCAGCCAGTCGGCCAATTCAATCTCAGGTTTCTGTTTGGTGATATCAAGCTCATCAGGTAATGGCAGCTCACCAGCAAAAAAGCCGGCATTTCCCGTCGGAGCCAGTGCTGGTAGCCAATCGGCAGCATAACTGAACAGCCGCGCCCCCGCCGTTTGCGCATCCGGCGCAAAATAGCGTGCATCGTAAGGCACCAGCGGGTGTTCGGTCAGCAGATGCGCCAGTAATGATGCCTCCTGTTCTGCTTCGTCGCACTCGTCAGTTGTTACCAGACAAAACGCGCGCTGGCAATACTCCTGCAATTCGGTGACGAGCACCGATGGCATCAGATGCCGGTTGTCGGTGGCACTGTGCGAGACATACGAGATATAGAGCTGTTCTTGTGCGGCGAGCATGGCCTCTAAAAACAGATAGCGGTCATCTTCGCGGCGTGAACGATCGCCTTTGCGTGGCTGGTTGGCCATTAAATCAAAACCCAACGGTGGCATGCTGCGCGGATACAAGCCATCGTTCATGCCCAGCAAACAAACCACTTTAAAAGGGATCGCACGCATCGGCATCAGGGTGCAAAAATTAACCCGTCCGGCGAGGAATTGCTGTCCACCACGTACCGCATTCAGTTCACTTTGCAGATGATCATGGAATACCGTCAGCGGCAGTGGTTCCTGATAATTCATTTGTGACAGCCGTTGCTGCCAACTTTGCACGGTCGAGCGGATCAGGCTCAGTGCCGCTGCATCGTCTTCATCAAGCTGCTCTTCCGGCAGGTAAAAATCGAGTAACAACCGATCGACCAGATTCTGCCATTCGGTGATCGGGCGCGCCGTTTCCAGCGTGTCGCGCAGTGCCAGCACCTGGCTGATGAATCGCGCCAACTGACCGAGTTTCACCGCATTTTGCCCTTCAATCGCGGTGTACGGTGCGACATCGGCAAACAGGGTTTCGTTACCACTGGCAAAACCGAGCAGCATCCGTTCCAGACCAAATGACCAGGTATGCCGCTCACGCGGCGGTAACTCGAAGCGATCACCATCGGCCGGCGCCAGCCCCCAGCGCACACCCGACTCCAGCGCCCAGCGTCGCAGTGTGGTTAAATCACTTTCCGCCAGCCCGAAGCGTTTAAGCAGTGCCGGCACCGCCAGCAATTCCAGTAATTCAGTCGCGGTACAGCGTAAACTCGGCAGCGACAGTAAAATCAGGAAACTTTGCAGTAACGGATTTTCCTGCGTTGCCGAGCGGTCAGAAATCGAAAACGGAATATAGCGCTCGCCCGCAGCACTGCCGAACACGGCTTGGATATAGGGGCCGTAGCGGTTGATATCCGCCACCATGACTACGATGTCTTTCGGTGTCAGGTTTGAGTCAGCGCCAAAGCGTTGCAGCAGTTGGTCGTGCAGCACCTCCACTTCCCGCAACGGACTATGACAACCATGCAACACCAGCGACCGATCTTCCGCCGAAATATGGCGTTTCGGTTTAATGCGAGTGCCATCTTGCAGTTCCAGCAGATCTTGCTGCACCAGATGCAACAGACTATCGCTGTTGATCTCCGCAAAGGCATCAATCTCGGCGGCACTGATTTCAGCCAACAGCGCCAGATAATCACGCCCCTGTTTGCCCAGCGACACTAATAACGGGTTGCCCTGCTGCTCGCCGTCATCACTGAACAGACGAGCTAACTCATTCGCAGGTAATAGTGGCTGCTGCAATTCCGCCTGTTGCCAACGTTCACGGCGCTGCGCCAGCAAGTTATTCAACACCCGCCGGTTAAGCTGATTCTCTTCCTGCAGATCGCCCCAGTAATAACGACTCGGATTGGTGAGCAACAGATGTACTTCGCAATGCTCACCCAGCGCCATCAGCGCTTCCAGATAATGCGGCGGCAGTGATGAGATACCAAACACAAACAGCCGTTGTGGCAATACCGCTTTCGGTTTACCGGCTTTCAGCGTATTGATAAAACTCGAAAATAAGTTAACCCGGTGCAGATGGCTGGCTTGCTGTTCGGTCAACGCCACCAGTTTGCGCCACAACACCGGCTGCCACGGCTGCGCTTCTGCGCCCAGCGCACCACCTTGTTCCCAATCAACAATCCAGTCCGGCCGATAGACCAGATATTGGTCGAATAGATCGGCAATGCGCTGGCACAACTGATAACAACGCCGGCCATCGTCGTCTTGCGCCAGATAACCGGCCAGTGGAGCAAACAGTGCTTCATCCATGCATTGTGGTAATAATTGCATCAAGCGCCACAACATCGCTGGTTTGGTATACGGATTTTCTTTCGGCACTTCCGGCAGCACCTGATGAAACATCTGCCAGATAAAACTCGATGGCAGCGGAAACACGATGTTCGCCGCCACACCCAGATCGTGAGCCAGTGCTTGTTTCAGCCACTGCGCCATGCCGGGGCTTTGTACCAGAATAGTTTCTGCTGCCAATGCTGGTTGCAGCGGTGACAATTGAATGAGATGTGCTAACAGACTTTTTAGAACATCCAGCTGATTGGAGTGATAAACCCTGAACATGCCTGCTACCTGTGTCGGAGCCAATCTTCCGATAATAGAGGAAAGCGACCGCTCATCACTATTCGTTTGGGCACAATCTTCGGAAAAATCGATTATTTCGCCGGCCAACAATCCGGTAGCATGACTTTTTGCAGTGATTTGCATCATAAAGTTGAAATATTACGCAGACAGGGCAAAAATGCGCATCTTGGTCACACCCTCACTCTGACCAATACACTGAGCATGTAAAAAACAAAACCGATAAATAGCCAAACTAACTCAATTAGCTTGAATCAAGTAACAATTACAGGACCCTTATGAACATCATGCGCAATGCCATTCCGGCTCTGCTGTGTGGTCTGACCCTGACCAGCCTGTCAGCGTCGGCCGTTGAATACCCGTTGCCAGCAGCAAACAGCCGCTTAGTTGGCCAGAATATTGAGTATGTTGTCCCTGCTGATAGCAAACAACCACTGGAAGCGATCGCTGCCAAATATCAGATCGGCCTGAGTGGCATGATGGAAGCCAACCATGATGTTGATCCTTACCTGCCAAAACCAGGCAGCACGCTGATCATTCCACAGCAGCTGATCCTGCCGGATACCCCGCACGAAGGTATCGTCATCAACGTGGCAGAAATGCGTCTGTATTATTATCCGAAAGGCAAAAAAACTGTCGAAGTCCTGCCAGTCGGTATTGGTCAGCTGGGTAAAGATACCCCAGAAAACTGGATCACCTCAGTGCAACGCAAACAAGCCAACCCAACCTGGACCCCAACCGCGAAAGTGCATAAAGAATATGCCGCCATGGGTGAACCGTTGCCTGCTGTAGTTCCTGCCGGCCCGGAAAACCCAATGGGTCTGTTCGCGCTGTATGTTGGTAACCTGTATGCCATTCACGGCACCAACGCCAGTTTTGGTATCGGTCTGCGTGTTAGCCACGGTTGTATTCGTCTGCGCAATGACGATATCAAACATCTGTTCAGCGTCGTGCCTGTCGGCACTCGCGTGCAATTCATTAACCAACCTGTGAAAGCGACCCAAGAGCCGGATGGTCGTCGTTATCTGGAAGTGCATGAGCCACTGTCACGCACCATGGAAGAACTCAACTCAACTGAACAAGCTTCATTACCAATGACCGCTGGCATCGGCCACTTCATTGCGAAAGCAGATACTGATTCGCATGTAGTTAAACAAGCATTGGAAGACCGCACGGGTTTGCCAGTTCAGATCAATCCGCAAACTAATTAATTTTTGCAGATTGCCTTCAAACCTCGCTGCGGCGGGGTTTCTATTTGTCCGCTTAAAATTATTTCTATTTATTTTCACCGCTTACAGTTTATCTGTAGATTTAATTTAACCTTTAATTTCACATTACTGACAATAAATATCTCTATGTATTTAATCGCCTCATATAAAATCATCTTTCTTATAAAACAACGCAAAATCACGCTTATTTAATAGCCGCAATTAAAATGTATACCTTGGTTGTTAATATGTCATCTTTTGCTATTTTTATGAATTATTATGCTACGGCCTGAGTAGTGTGATGCATATCTCCTCTTGTTTTCAATAACCATCTAATCTCACTTGAAATAATAAAATGGTTTCCAACGTCAATGGCCATATGGTCCAATCAAGTAGGAGCTAATATGTTTAAGAAATTATCGTTAGTCAGTGCAATCAGTGCCATTTTGATTTCAGGTAGCGTTTATTCTGCATCAATGACAGTAGGTTTTTCACAAATAGGTTCTGAATCCGGCTGGCGCGCGGCTGAAACATCGGTATCTAAAATGGAAGCCGCTAAACGCGGTATTACGTTGAAAATAGCTGATGCACAGCAAAAACAAGAGAACCAAATCAAGGCCATCCGTTCATTCATTGCACAGGGTGTTGACGCTATATTCATTGCCCCCGTGGTACAAACCGGATGGGATCCTGTTTTGGAAGAAGCTAAAGAAGCTAATATTCCTGTATTCCTGTTAGATCGCAATATTACCACCAAAGATGACTCCCTGTTTATGACAGGTGTTGCCGCCGATAGCGTTCATGAAGGCAATGTAGCGGCTAAATGGCTGATAGATAGTATGCATGGTAAGCAATGTAATGTGGTTGAACTGCAAGGTACCGTCGGTGCCAGCGTTGCATTAGATCGTAAAAAAGGCTTCCAGGATGGGATAGCCAACACCACCAATATTAAAATCATACGTACCCAATCCGGTGATTTCACTCGCAGCAAGGGTAAAGAAGTCATGGAAAGCTTTATCAAAGCAGAGAATAACGGGAAAAATATCTGCGCTGTCTATGCCCATAATGACGACATGGCTATTGGTGCCATTCAGGCGATAAAAGAAGCCGGATTAAAACCAGGCAAAGATATTAAAATTATTTCTATTGACGGCGTACCCGATATTTTCAAAGCCATGTTAGCAGGCGAATCAAATGCCTCTGTTGAGTTAACACCGAATATGGCTGGTCCTGCTTTTGATGCACTGATTTCTTATAAAGATAAAGGTATCGCACCACCTAAAAATATCAAAACAGAATCAAAACTATTCCAACCAGACAATGCCAAAGAACAGTATGAATTGAAAAAAAATATGGGCTATTAACAGTAGCAATAAAATTCCATATTGATTTCACATAAGAACACCATATGAATGATTTTATATGGTGTTCTGTTCATGGAGCACATATGAACAATATACATCCGGATAATGATGCTGTTTTGGATATTAAGGGAATTTGTAAAACATTCCCTGGGGTCAGGGCCTTACATAATGTTGATTTTTCGCTGAAACGGGGCGAAATCATGGCATTGCTGGGAGAAAATGGGGCGGGTAAATCGACCTTAGTCAAAACGTTAACCGGTGTTTATCCTCGGGATTCAGGCACAATTTGTTTTGATGGCGAAATGATTAACCCGGCCAATACCGCACATGCGCAGCAACTGGGTATCGGTACCGTTTATCAAGAGGTCAATTTATTACCCAACATGTCCGTAGCCGATAATTTATTTATAGGCCGCGAACCCAAGAAATTTCTCTTAATTGACCGAAAAAAAATGCTTCGTGATGCCAGCAAAATCATGCGCAGTTATGGTTTTGACATGGATGTTACGCTGCCACTCAGTCACTATTCCGTTGCCATGCAACAAATTGTCGCGATTGCCAGAGCCGTTGCCCTTTCAGCCAAAATACTCATTCTTGATGAACCCACCGCAAGCCTTGATACCAATGAAGTGAAAATGTTGTTCAACATCATGCGTGATTTACGGGCGCAGGGTATTAGCCTGATATTCATCACGCATTTTCTGGATCAGGTCTATGAAGTATCCGATCGCATCACTGTTCTGCGCAATGGTGAACTGGTAGGAACCCGTGTGACTGCGGAATTGGATCAGATTGAACTGGTTAAGATGATGCTGGGCCGTGAACTGGAAGACAATGCCCTGAAGCGAGCGGGCCGCACCTTACACAGTAATAACCCCGTAGTATCTTTCAAAGGTTACAGCAAAAAAGGGATCATCGAGCCATTTGATCTGGAGGTAATGCCCGGTGAAATTGTCGGTTTAGCCGGTTTACTTGGGTCTGGCCGCACAGAAACCGCACAAGTTATTTTCGGCATGACACCAACCGACTCTGGTGAATGCCGTGTCAACGATAACACTGTCAGTATCCGTTCCGCCCGACAAGCCTCCGCGGCCGGTTTTGGTTTTTGCCCGGAAGATCGTAAAACAGATGGCATCATCGCCGCAGCATCTGTGCGTGAAAACATTATTCTGGCGCTACAAGCTCAACGGGGGTGGCTGCGTTTAATACCCAAGAAAGAACAGGACAATATTGCTGCACGTTTTATTCAACAACTGGGAATCAAAACACCCAGCCCGGAACAAGCAATTCAGTTTTTGTCCGGCGGTAATCAACAAAAAGTGCTGCTGGCTCGCTGGTTACTGACAAAACCACAATTTCTAATTCTTGATGAACCAACCCGCGGTATTGATGTGGGAGCGCATGCGGAAATTATCCGGTTAATCGAATCACTCTGCGCGAATGGTCTGGCTTTACTGGTTATCTCATCAGAACTGGAAGAGTTGGTTGGTTATGCCGATCGAGTGGTCGTGCTGAGAGACAGAAAACAAGTAGCAGAAATTCCAACAGAAGAACTTTCTGTTCCCGCCATCATGAAAGCAATCGCGATGTAAGGACGGCATAAAAATGATCCCCTCTATTCTACCGTTGTCGGAAAAAGTTCCGACCTTTAAAAAAGGCTTGCCGAAAGGAAGTGCGCAGTTTGCCGCTTTAATATTGGTGTTACTAATCAATAATTTAGTGGCCGATAACTTTTTCTCCATTCATCTGCAAGATGGTCGTTTATTCGGAAGCTTGATAGATATATTAAACCGCTGCGCACCTGTTGCCTTGCTCTCTATCGGCATGACACTGGTGATTGCCACGGGCGGGATTGATCTGTCTGTCGGTGCCATCATGGCAATTAGTGGTGCCACCTTGGCCAGTATGGCCGCTAACTACTCACTGCCTGTCATTTTGCTGACCACCCTGAGTGTGGGTGCACTCTGTGGCCTCTGGAACGGCTGTTTAGTCGCCGTATTAAAGATGCAACCCATTGTCGCCACTTTGATCTTGATGGTGGCAGGCCGCGGCATTGCGCAACTCATTACCGAAGGTCAAATCATTACCTTCAACAATGCCGCTTTAGCCTGGTTTGGTAACGGCTCATTCTTATTTGTACCAACCCCCATCATCATTACGATTCTGGCCGCCTGTCTTATCTGGTTACTCACGAAAAAAACGGCTTTAGGCTTATTCATTGAAGCGGTTGGGATCAACATCCGCGCTGCAAAAAATGCCGGCGTGAATACACCGATGGTCGTGATTGCGACTTATATTCTGAGCGGCATTCTGGCGGCGCTGGCAGGGATCATTGTGGCAGCGGATATCCGTGGTGCAGATGCTAATAATGCGGGTTTGTGGCTGGAAATGGACGCCATTCTGGCGGTAGTCATTGGCGGAACATCACTCATGGGCGGACGGTTTAATTTGCTGCTCTCGCTTATCGGCACGCTCATTATTCAGGGTGTAAATACCGGCATTCTCTTATCAGGCTACCAACCGCAATGGAATTTGATCGTCAAAGCGGCTGTTGTGCTGTTTGTCTTGATCTTGCAATCGCCAGCCATCCTTCGTTTCATAAAAAGAGGTCATCATCATGCTTAAACGCAATTTATCCTTGGTGATCACCATCAGTGTTTTCATCATTGGCTATCTAATTTGCTTATTGTCTTTTCCGGCCTTTCTCTCAACCCGGATCGTGTGCAATATCCTGACGGATAATGCCTTCCTCGGTATCGTTGCCGTTGGCATGACGTTTGTTATTTTATCCGGCGGCATCGATCTGTCAGTTGGTGCCGTTATCGCATTTACCGGGGTATTTCTGGCGAAAATGCTTGGTGACTGGGCCATCGCACCGCAATTTGCGATCCCCATTATTCTCATTATGGGTGCTTGTTTTGGCGCCTTTATGGGATGGTTAATTGATACATTAAAAATACCGGCGTTTATTATCACACTGGCGGGTATGTTCTTTTTACGTGGCACCAGTTTTCTCATTTCTGAACAATCGTTACCGATTAATGATCCCGCTTTTAGTGCACTTTCCCGCATGTCGTGGCATATCATCGGTGGTGGTCGCTTAAGTCTGTTGGCTATTATCATGCTGATTGTCGTTAGTATCGGCATCGTACTGGCAACCCGAACTCGCTTTGGCAATAACGTCTATGCGGTTGGCGGTAATGCAACTTCTGCAGAACTGATGGGGATCTCAATTCGTTACACAACGATTGGCATCTATATGTTATCCACCACTATGGCGACCCTAGCCGGTATTATTTTTGCCATCTACACTTCAGCCGGTTATCCCTTGGCTGCCGTGGGCGTAGAACTGGATGCAATTGCTGCGGTCGTTATCGGTGGAACATTGCTTAGCGGCGGGGTTGGCACGGTTTTGGGGTCATTGTTTGGTGTCTTGATTCAAGGACTGATACAAACATACATCAATTTTGATGGCACCCTGAGTTCATGGTGGACCAAAATTATTATTGGCATTTTGCTGTTCAGCTTTATCGGGCTACAACGTCTGCTGTCTGCTTTTTCTGAAAATCAAAAAGCCAGTAAACCAACCTTACTCACTGTCCGTGAAAATAGCCCTATAAGTTGAAAAATCACTGAAGGTCAGACTATGCGTTGCGCATAATTGTTCTATTGGCTATTAGCAAAAGACAAAGATGTTGAACTCGATGACAGGTAAGCGAGAGAGGTTACAACAGGGAAATAGACGCAGAAACAAGAAATGGGATATTCAGAAGGCCCAAAAATGATGAGGCACCGCAAGAGCAGTGCCACATCAGAGGGTTCATCATCAAGAAATAATTATTTCTTGTAATGAGTTGCCAGGTTGTCCAGACGTGCGTTAGCGCGAGCAGCTTCTGCTTTAGCGTCAGCAACGTCAGCAGCCAGTTTGCTCTGACCGTCTTTGATTGAACCAACTTCAGTAGCCAGCTGGTCAACTTTACCAGTCAGGGTCTGAACGTCAGATTCGATTTTAGAAGTGTTTGCACAACCAACCAGCAGGGTTGAGCTCAGAGCGATGGTGCCCAGCAGTACTTGATACTTGTTCATGATAACTCCTTTGACTTTATTAGGATGGCTTCAAGCCCAGATAGTATGGCACATAAAATGACCATACGAATCTCAGATCTGTAAATTTTTTGCATTTTGCAAAGGAATTTATGACCTTTGATTCTTGGCGCTATCTTCTCCGATTTAATACCAACAGACAATCCACATATTGCATTAAAACATCAAAAAAATTGAAAATTTCCCTATTAAAAAGCATCAAATAGGCGTATGACCCAACAAATCTGCACACTTTTTAGCCAGATCCGCGCGAGTATAGGGTTTAGTGAGTAATGGCCAACTTAACTGGGCCGCTTGTTCACTGAAATCATGTCCACTGACCAGTAACAGTTTCAGCGCCGGTTTAATCTGCTCGGCCTGTTGTACCACTTCGATACCACTCGCCTGCCCCGGCAAGACAATATCGCTGATCAACAATCGGACATCATCAATCTCTCTGACCCAGGCTAGGGCCTGTTCGCCTTGATCAGTATCCATAGTCAGACAACCCAGGCTATGCAAATATTCGCATAGGGTTTGCCGTACATCGCCTTGATCTTCCAACACCACCACCAACGGCAGATCTGTTCCCGACCATACCGGCGTTACCTCTGCATTCCCAAGGCGGGTCGGTGTTTCTGATTCTGCACAAGGTAATTGTAGCCGCATACAGCTACCACGATTCGGTTCACTATCGATCTGTACCCGCCCACCCGATTGGCGCACAAACCCGTACACCATAGATAACCCCAGCCCACTGCCTTTACCGGCCGCTTTGGTAGTAAAAAATGGTTCAAACACCCGCCGCAAGACTTCCGCCGTCATACCACAGCCTTGGTCGATCACTTCGATGGTGACCATATCCTGTATCCGACCACTGGTACGTTCAACGCGCTGGTTAAACAGACGAATACGAATGGTGCCACTACGCCCCTCCATCGCATCACGGGCATTTACCACCAGATTGAGCAAACTGTTTTCCAACTGGTTGGCATCCATCCAGGCCGCCCGTAGATCCGGCTGAATATCCAGCTCCAGCCGCAGGGTCGCTGGCAGCGAATGCTCCATCAATTCACGCAGGTTAGTGACCAGCTCGGCCAAATCGATGGCACGCGGGCGCAGCGCTTGTTTGCGCGAGAAAGCCAGCAGACGCTGCGTCAGTTGCGCCCCTCGTTCGGCCGCTTTATAAGCGCGTTCAATCCGCTGGCGGGTGCGTTCTTCCAACTCATCAGTTTGCAGTAATTCCAGATTACCGAGAATGACCGCCAGCAGGTTATTAAAGTCATGCGCAATACCGCCGGTCAGATGCCCCACCGCTTTCATTTTCTGGCTGTGGATCAGCTCGGCTTCCAGCACTTTCCGGTCGGTCCGGTCTAATACCATGCTGGCGATACTTTTGTTGGTCAGCCGGTTCAGGCGCAGCTCAACGTAACGTTCACCGGCCAGCTGCAATTCCAGCGTCAGGACGCTGTCATCATCGCGCCACAGATGATCGGGCGATAATGGCTTGCCATCACTGCGTTGCGCGCCGTGTTCTTGCAGACGTTGTAATAATTCACGGAAATGACAGCCGTGGACGATCTGCTCCATCTGCAGCAAAGAGGCATATTGCGGGTTACACACTACCAACGCCCCTTCGGCATCAAACAGGGCGAAACCATCCCGGATGGAAAGAAAGGTGGTTTCCAGCTGAATGCTTTTTTCTTTAAACAGCTTGGTCACCCGCGCCAGTGAGGCAGCATTATTGGCAAATACGTTAAACGCCCGCGCCAAATCACCCAGTTCATCTTGCCGATGCAGTGCCGGTACCCGCACCGTGCGTTCCCCTTTGGTCAGCCGCGTCATCGCATCGGCGATGGCGGAAACCAGCACACCCAGATTGTCGTAGATGTAATTGCCAGCCAGGGCGGTAATTACCACCGCCAATAAACCAAAGATTTCGATAGTGAAGGTACTGGTTTGTAATTCACTGTGCGTGCGCTCGGCGCGGGTGCTGGCGGAGTTCACCACCAGCTGCACATACTGATTGATGTCTTCATCCAGCAGGTTGACCAACGCCTTGATGCGGAAGGTATGATAGGCAATGGCCAGATCACTGTTTTGCAGTTTCTGATTCAGCTCATCGACCGGCTGCAAGGTATGACACAGTTCGCGCAAGGTGCTGCGGCGTTCCGGATCCGCCTGCGCAATGCCCTGTTGCCAGCGCTGGCGTAATAAAGACAGCTGCTTGAGCACGTCTGGCGAAGCCGGAATCGTCAGCGTCATCTCCAGCATATTGGCAAACAAGCTTTGCTCTAATGCAGTCGGCCAACCGACCGCATTTTCTTTCGCCAATAATTCCAGTTGCGATTGCGCCTGATAAATCACGCCGAGTAGATCGTGGCGTTCCAGATGGCGGGTGCGGGTCAGATCGAGCAGACGGCGTACACTTTCTTGTAATTCATCACTGCGTTTATGAATACGGTTGATCAGTTGCGGTTGTTGCTGTGCCAGCGGAGCGGCAGCCATTTTGGTTAATGAATCGCGTAACCCTTGCAGTGAGTTCTTCAATAAATCCGATTCACTTTGATATTCCATCGCGCCGATGACCTGCGTCAGACTCACTGCCACAGTCGCCACTTTCGCGGTTTTAACACCCACCTCCATGCCGCTGTTCATTTCTGACAGCGTACTTTCCTGCATATCTGTGAGCAACCTCCCAGCATTGTTAAAACCAAAAACGGCAATGATGCCAATGGCGAGGGTTAACGACACCACCAGTAAGTTAAAGGACAACAGACGGCCGCGAACACCAGAAAACAATGGCTTACGATGAAAAGAGGGTGACGACATGGCAATTTCTCATAACCAATTAGAGGTGTCAGAGTAGCTGCTTGGCCAGATGAACAAAAGCGCCATTAACATTATGACAATTGTTAATCACACAAAACATACGCCATTTACACACCGGTGTTTTACTGCTGCCATGAAACTTCACCACGAGGCAGATGATGAGCGACAAACAACCCATTTTGGAGATGCGAAACATCGCCAAACGCTTCGGCCAGTTCTACGCCCTGAAAGATGTCAGCCTGACGGTCTATCCCGGCGAAGTGCATTCCCTGATGGGGGAAAATGGTGCCGGTAAAAGTACACTGATGAAAATTCTGGCGGGTGCTTACACCGCAACCGCTGGCGAAATTGCTATCGACGGCCAGCCTTACACCATCAATGGTCCGAAAGACGCGTTGAATGCCGGGATCACCCTGATTTATCAGGAAATCAATCTGGCGCCTAACCTGACTGTTGCGGAAAACATTTTCCTCGGTTCAGAAATCACCCGTAACGGGATAGTGAACCGCCAGAAGATGGAAGAAGAAACCGAGTTGGTACTGGCCCGTCTGGCGGCGCGTTTTAAAGCTTCCGCCAAAGTATCCAGCCTGAGTATTGCCGAACAACAGCAGGTGGAAATTGCCCGCGCCCTGCACCGTAACAGTCGGGTGCTGGTCATGGACGAACCGACTGCCGCGCTGTCTTCCCGCGAAACCGATATGTTATTTGCGCTGATCAAAAAACTGCGCAGTGAAGGATTGGCAATCATCTATATCAGTCACCGTATGGCTGAAATCTATGAATTATCTGATCGCGTCAGCGTATTACGTGATGGTCAATATATCGGCAGCCTGATGCGCAGCGAACTCTCCGCCAGCGAACTGGTGCGCATGATGGTCGGTCGGCCACTGAACGATCTGTTCAACAAAGACCGTGCTATTCCGAAAGGCGACATGGTACTGGAATGTAATGACCTGACCGATGATGACAAAGTGCTGTCTGGCACCTTGAATGTGCGGGCGGGTGAAATTGTTGGCCTGTCAGGTCTGGTTGGTGCTGGTCGCTCGGAGTTAGCACAGCTGATTTTTGGTGCCCGTAAAATTGCCTCCGGCAATATCAAGCTGAAAGGCAAACCACTGGAAATCACCAATCCGCGTGATGCCATCGACTGTGGTATCGGTTTTTTAACCGAAAACCGCAAAGAACAGGGTCTGTTTCTGGAGATGACGGTACACGACAACATCGTGATGGCCACCATTGAGCGAGACAGCAAATTCGGTGTACTGAACGAACAAAAAAACCGGGCACTGAGTGATACCGCCATCAAGACACTGAACATTCGCGTGCCACACAGCCAAGTCGCCGTGGGCGGTCTTTCCGGTGGCAACCAGCAGAAATGTCTGATTTCCCGCTGGGTCGCCATCCATCCAAAACTACTGATTCTGGATGAGCCAACCCGTGGTGTCGACGTAGGTGCGAAAAGTGAAATTTATCGAATGATGACAGACATGGCACGTAAAGGTGTTGCCATTCTGATGATTTCCAGTGAGTTACCAGAAATTGTAGGTATGAGCGACCGCGTTTTCGTTATGCGTGCCGGCAGTATTGTCGGTGAGTTAGACGGCGAAGCGATCACCCAAGAAAACATCATGGAGCTGGCCACCGGGGCGACCCACCACATGGCTGGCGCGGAAGTGGCATGAGAGAGAATCAGGAATGAGTAACGCTATGAGCACACCCAATACCAACGCGGCTACCAGCCCGGAAAAGAAATTCACGCTACATAAAGTGATGCAGTCGGTCGGGATCTTACCGGTTCTGATCCTGATTTTTATTGGCTTCAG
Organism: uncultured Tolumonas sp.; assembly: GCF_963676665.1. Lineage (NCBI taxonomy): Bacteria > Pseudomonadati > Pseudomonadota > Gammaproteobacteria > Aeromonadales > Aeromonadaceae > Tolumonas > uncultured Tolumonas sp. The sequence continues at coordinate 79,392 of NZ_OY781387.1, read as the reverse complement.
CTTGATGACGCCAAACTTTGCGACTGAATCGAACATCATGAACATCGTGCGTCAGTCGTCGATCAATACGGTGCTGGCAGCGGGGATGACGTTCGTCATCATCACCGGCGGTATTGACCTGTCGGTCGGTTCGATTCTCGGGGCCACTGCGGTAATGGCGATGGTGACATCACTGAGCCCAGAGCTCGGATTACTGTCGATTCCGGTTGCACTGATGGGCGGTTTACTGATGGGTACACTGAATGGTGTGATGGTGGCTTATATTGGTCTGCCACCGTTTATTGCCACACTCGGTACCTATACGGCTTTGAGGGGCGCGGCCTATCTGCTGGCTGATGGTACCACCGTCATTAACAATAACATCAGCTTTGAATGGATCGGAAACTCCTATCTTGGCCCTATCCCATGGTTAGTGGTGATCGGTTTTGTGGTCATCGCTATCTGCTGGTTCATTCTGCGCAAAACCACACTGGGTATGCATGTGTACGCCGTAGGTGGTAATGCTAACGCCGCACGACTGACCGGTATCAAGGTCGGCATGGTACTGACCTTCGTCTATGCCCTGAGCGGTTTAATGGCTGGATTGGGCGGGATCATGAGTGCCTCTCGTCTCTACAGTGCCAACGGCAACTTAGGTGTTGGCTACGAATTGGATGCTATCGCAGCGGTAGTGCTCGGTGGTACCAGTCTGTCTGGTGGTATTGGTAGTATCACCGGCACGTTAATCGGCGCATTGATTATCGCCGCCATGAATAACGGGATGACGCTGATGGGTGTCTCTTACTTCTGGCAGCTGGTGATCAAAGGCTGTGTGATCATCATTGCAGTTCTGATTGATAAATATCGTACCCGGAAACATGCGGGCGCTTAATACACACATGGGCGTCTAACGGCGCCCAACAACGCAACACCCCCTAACAATAACGGCGGAGTACAACAACTATGCGTTTGAACAAACTGATGTCCACCCTGATCGCAGCAGCAGTCATTACCACCGCACCGCTGGCTCAGGCCAAAGACCTGAAATCTATCGGTGTTACCGTTGGCGACCTGGCGAACCCATTCTTCGTACAGATCACCAAGGGTGCGGAAATGAAAGCCCGCCAACTGGCAGGTAAAGACGTCAAAGTAACACTGGTCTCCAGTGGTTATGACTTAGGTCAACAAGTGACTCAGATCGATAACTTCATCGCTGCTGGCGTGGATATGATCGTACTGAACGCGGCTGACTCAAAAGGTATCGCCCCTGCAGTAAAACGTGCCCAGAAAGCCGGCATCGTGGTGGTAGCGGTTGACGTAGCAGCAGAAGGTGCTGATGCCACTGTGACTTCAAACAATACCCAAGCGGGTGAACTGGGTTGCCAATACATTGCTGACAAACTGCAAGGTCGCGGTGACGTGGTGATCATCAACGGCCCACCAGTATCTGCGGTAACCAACCGTGTTGATGGCTGTATGAACACCTTCAAAAAATACAAAGACATCAAAGTACTGTCTTCTAACCAAAACGGTAAAGGTAGCCGTGAAGGTGGCTTAGAAGTCATGACTTCTCTGCTGGCTGCTTATCCAAAAATTGATGCGGTATTCGCTATCAATGACCCTACCGGTATCGGTGCGGATCTGGCAGCCAAACAGGCGCAACGTAAAGAGTTCTTCATCGTTGGTGTAGACGGTTCACCTGATGCAGAAGTAGCGCTGAAACGTACTGACAACCTGTTCGTTTCTACTCCAGCACAAGATCCACAAGTCATGGCATCTAAAGCAGTAGAAATTGGTTATGACATTCTGCAAGGCAAACCAGCACCAAAAGAACCAGTGCTGATCCCAGTAACCCTGATCGACCGCAACAACGTGAAGGATTACAAAGGCTGGACAGTTAAATAGTTCATCCCGTATGACACGCCGCCGCAAGGCGGCGTTTTTGCCACTGTGGTCAGCGCTCAATTTAACCTTGAACGCTAACCAGACTGGCAACGTTCCGGGAGCCGATTTATGTACCTGGGTATTGATTTAGGTACTTCCAGCCTGAAAGTCATTTTGCTGGATACCGACGAACACATCATCGACAGTGTGAGCATGCCACTGACGGTACAACACCTGCAGCCCGATTTCAGCGAGCAAAATCCGCACGACTGGTGGCAGGCGCTGCAACAAGCCATGCAACAACTCAAAACCCGCCAACCCACCGCGCTGCGTCAGATAAAAGGCATTGGTTTCAGTGGCCAGATGCACGGCGCCACCCTGTTAGATGATCAAGGCCAGATCCTGCGCCCCTGCATTTTATGGAATGATGGCCGCAGCACCGCAGAATGCCGCTGGCTGGAACAACGCGCTGATTTCATCGGCATCACCGGTAACCGCGTGATGGCCGGTTTTACCGCGCCCAAACTGCTGTGGGTACAACGTCACGAGCCGGATATTTTTGCCCGTATCGCGCATGTGCTGCTACCCAAAGATTACCTGCGTTATCGCATGAGCGGCGACTTTGCCAGTGATATGGCCGACAGTGCCGGCACCTTATGGCTGGATACCGCGCGCCGCCAGTGGAGCGAAGAGCTGCTGGTAGCTTGTAATCTCACCATCAGCCAGATGCCGGATTTGTACGAAGGTAATCAGGTAACCGGCACGTTATACGATGTCTTAGCCGATGACTGGGGTGTACCACGCAACACACCACTGATTGCCGGTGCCGGGGATAACGCCGCCAGCGCCATTGGCCTTGGCGTTGTTAAGGCGGGTGATGGTTTTGTCTCGCTCGGCACATCGGGCGTTATTTTTTCCGCCTCTGATCAGTATTACGCCAACCCGCAGCAAGCGGTGCACAGTTTCTGCCATGCCCTGCCCGAGCGCTGGCACCAGATGGCGGTGACCTTGAGTGCCGCCGCATCCTTAAGCTGGTTTTCCCGACTGACCGCTACACCGGAAGCTCAACTGGCACAGGAAGCCGAACAGCATGAGGCGGGCGAAGTGTTATTCGCCCCGTTCCTGAATGGTGAACGCACGCCATGGAATAATCCACGTCTGCGCGGCGCATTCGTTGGTCTCGCCGATTCGCATCAACGTGGCCATTTAGCCCGCGCCGTGTTGGAAGGGGTCGCATTTTCACTGACTGATGGTTATCGGGCGCTGCAACAAGCCGGTTGCGCGCCGCATCAGATGATTGCCACTGGCGGCGGTGCGCGTAGCCAATTCTGGTTACAGATGATTGCCGATCTCACGCAATGCCGCATCATTGTGCCAACCTATGCCGATGTCGGCGCCGCTTTTGGGGCCGCCCGGCTGGCCCGCTTGGCCATCGAACCGGAAGCTTTATCACATCTGACTTCGCATGTCGTACCTGCGACCGCCATCATCCGACCACAATCACAACCCGATCTGCAGGCGCGCTATCAGCGTTACCAGCAGCTGACGCGCTGGTTGTGCCAACAGGAGGGGTAAATGCGTCGTTCACAGCTCAATGAAATCTTAGCCGACAGCCAGGCTCTGTTTGCCAAACACCAGATCGCGCTGCCGCCGTTTGCTCATTTCACGCCCAACGAATGGGCCCAACACGATCTTAACCGTTTTCAGGAAGTGTTCGACCTGCAACTTGGCTGGGATGTCACCGACATGGGCAGTAATGATTTTACCTCGACCGGTCTGACGCTGTTCACCCTGCGTAACGGCTCTGTCGGCGGTAAACCCTACCCGAAACCGTATGCTGAAAAAATCATGATCAGCCGCGAAGGCCAGGTTACGCCCTGCCATTTTCACTGGTACAAGATGGAAGACATCATCCATCGTGGTGGCGGTAATATGATCATTGAGCTGTATAACCGCACCGCGGATGAACAGTGTGACATCACCGATGTGGAAGTCGTGCTCGACGGCGAACGCCAACGGCATAAAGCCGGCAGTCGTCTGCGCTTAACTGCGGGGCAAAGCATCACGTTAACACAAGGTCTCTATCACTCATTCTGGGCCGAACCCGGTTTTGGCCCGGTGATCTTGGGTGAAGTTTCTATGGTGAATGATGATCGGTGTGATAACCGGTTCCTGCAGCCACAATCCCGTTTCAGTGAAATTGAAGAAGACGAATCGCCGTTGCACATTTTGTGTAACGAATATGCCCGTTTCCTACCGCTATAGGAGCCATCGTTATGTCGCTGATTTCTCTCGCTCAGGGTTTATCACATGCCCGTGAGCATGGTTATGCTTTAGGTGCGTTTAATGTGCTGGATACCCATTTCCTGCGCGCGCTGTTTGCCGCCGCCGAAGCACAACGTTCGCCATTCATCATCAATATCGCCGAAGTGCATTTTAAATATGTGTCGCTGGATGCCATCTGTGCCGCCATCAAAGCGGAAGCCGCCTTACACGATATTCCGGTAGTGCTGAATCTCGATCATGGCACCAGTTTTGATGCAGTAATGAAAGCCATTCGTCTGGGTTTTACCTCGGTGATGTTTGATGGTTCGGGTTTAAGTTACGAAGAAAATATTCGCCAGACTGCCGAAGTGGTGAAGATGTGCCATGCGCTCGGCATTTCGGTGGAAGCGGAACTTGGCGCAGTCGGTGGTGATGAAGGTGGCTCACTGTATGGCTCGTGCGACAGCAGTAAATTTACCGACCCGAGCAAAGCAACAGACTTTGTCACCCGCACCTGCATCGATGCGCTGGCGGTCGCCATTGGTAATGCGCACGGCAAATATCGCGGCGAACCCAAACTCGATTTTCCGCGCCTGCAAGCCATTCAGGAACAAACCGGTTTACCACTGGTGCTGCACGGTGGCTCTGGCATCAGTGATGCGGATTTCCGCAAAGCCATTTCGCTGGGTATCCATAAAATCAACTTCTACACCGGCATGTCACAAAATGCACTGGTCGCCGTTGAGCAAGCGATGCAACATCGTGAAACCGCCTACGATGAACTGGCGCACATGCTAATGGGCATTGAAACGGCCATCCAAAGCACGGTAGAAGAACAGATGCAGATCTTTGGCAGCGCAGGTAAAGCCTGATGAGTGCCCCGCGCTGTGGCATCCTCGCTGTGGGCACGCTGCTGGTTGATCATGTGCATCTGATTGATGACTGGCCGGAACAGGGGCGACTGGCCACCATTCTGCATACGGAAAATGCTACGGGTGGCGCAGTACCTAACGTATTGCGCACGCTGGCCCGGATGAAAACCGGCCTGCCGCTCGCGGCCGCCGGCTTGCTCGGTGATGATCTGGATGGCGAATTCATTCGCCAGTGCCTCAACGACGATGATATTGATTGTCGCTGGCTGCAAACCGCACCGCATCCGACCAGCATGACACAGGTGATGACCAATCAACGCAACGGGCAACGCACCTTTTTCCACGCCCATGGCAGTAATGCCGCATTCGACAGCCGCGTGCTGTCAGGGCTGCACAGCCATCACCGCATTTTGCATCTGGCTTATTTGTTATTGCTGCAACAACTGGAAGCCGCCGATGAGGAATACGGTGTTATCGCGGCCCGCTTGTTCCACCAGTTACAGCAACAAGGCTATCTGACCTCGCTGGATCTGGTTTCTATCGATGACCCAGCGCGCGCCAAACGTGTGGTGTTACCAACGTTGCCATATGTCGATTACCTGATCATCAATGAATTAGAGGCCGCAACCTTAACCGGGCAACCACTACGCATGGCCGACGGCAAACCCGATCTGCTCCAAATTCCGCATGCAGCGAAAAGTCTGCTGCAACACGGCGTACAACGCGTGGTGGTGATCCATTGCCCGGAAGGTGCGTGGGCGGCAAGTCGTCACGGCGACAGTCTGTTTACGCCGTCGTATTGGATCGAGCCGCAGGAGATTGCCGGCACGGTTGGCGCAGGTGATGCATTCTGTGCCGGCGTGTTATATGGCCTGCATCAGGAGTGGAGCCTGCGCGAAACGCTGCAACTGGGTAATGCCTGTGCGCGGTTTAACCTGCGCAGCACCAACGCCATTGATGGCGCGGCGCCGCTGACTGAGTTACAGGCGTTTATTGCACAACAGGCAAATGGTAACGGAGGTGATCAGGCTTTATGAACGACGGTCACTTCGCGCGACATGACATAGCCCGCACCACGGATGGTGCGAATGTATTCCGGCTGTTTCGGGTTGGGTTCGATTTTCCGACGCAGGCGCATGATCAACACATCGATGGTGCGGTCAAACACATCCAGCGCATCGCTGTGCGTCATCTCCAGCAGTTGATCGCGGGTCAGCACTTTACGCGAGTTTTTCAGCAGCACCGTCAGCAACGAATATTCGCCCTGCGTCAGCTCAATGTCGTCGCCGTCGGGCGTGTGCAAGCGACCGGTATGGGTGTTGAGCAACCAGCCGTCGAAACGGTAACCGGGGCCACTGATCGGCACCATGGTTCGGCGTTGCGGTGCTTCACCGGCCGGAGTGCGGCGCAATACCGCTTTCGCGCGCGCCACGACAATCCGCGGTACAAAAGGTTTGGCAATGTAGTCATCAGCACCCATTTCCAGGCCCACGATCATGTCGGATTCCGTGGCCAAACCAGTCAGCATAATGACGGGTAGATCGGGGAATTGCAGGCGGATTTGTTGTAACAATAACAGACCACTCATGTCAGGCAGCATGAGATCCAGCAGTACCAGCGCAATATCAGGTTCCTGCTGTAACGTCTGCAGTGCTGATTGCGCTAAGTGACAGGTTCGAACATCGAACACATGTTCGCAGAGGACATCGGTCAGCAATTCGCAGATTGCGACGTCATCGTCCACGACCAGGATCTTGTTTTTCATTATGGGGTCCGTGCTTATTTTTAGAGATAAATCAAATTGTAGTCATTTGTGACGTCAAAACCAGAGAACAAACAATGAACTGTGAGCTGACTTACTTCAGCTATACCAAACAATAAGAGGAAACAAAACGTGCGCATCGGAATTGATTTAGGTGGAACCAAGATTGAAGTCATCGCGCTGGATAACGAGGGTGGTGAGTTGTTCCGGAAACGAGTGCCAACGCCGCGCCATGATTATCAGCAGACACTTAATGCTATAACCGGTCTGGTGCTGGATGCTGAAGCCGCCACCGGCAAAAAAGGCTCGGTCGGATTAGGCATTCCCGGCACTATCTCGCCATTTACCGGCAAAGTGAAAAACGCCAACTCCACCTGGTTGAATGGCCAGCCGTTGGATAAAGATCTGGAAGCCATGCTGGAACGTCCGGTGCGCATCGCCAATGACGCCAACTGTCTGGCAGTATCGGAAGCAACCGATGGCGCCGGTGCGGGCGGTAAAGTGGTGTTTGCCGTCATCATCGGTACCGGGTGTGGTTCGGGTATTGCCATCAATGGCCGCGTGCATGCCGGTGGTAACGGCATTGCCGGTGAATTCGGTCATAACCCACTACCGTGGATCGACGAGGAAGAGTGGAATTATCAGAAGGTCACACCGTGTTATTGCGGCAAACAAGGTTGTATTGAAACCTATGTATCGGGTACCGGTTTTGCCAACAGCTATAAATTCAACACCGGTATCGAACGCAAAGGCGCGGAAATCATGGCACTGGTGGCCGAGGGCGATGCCGCGGCGATCAAAGCGATTGAAGATTACGAACGCCGTCTCGCCAAAGCACTGGCACACGCCGTCAACTTGATGGACCCGGACGTGATCGTGTTAGGCGGTGGCATGAGTAACGTAGAACGCATCTACGACAACATTCCACGGTTGATGAAGGAATATGCTTTCGGTGGTGAGTGTGAAACCCCAGTACGTAAAGCCCTGCACGGTGATTCCAGCGGTGTGCGTGGTGCCGCCTGGCTGTGGCAACGCGACGATCTGTAATTGCTGAATTGATATATGGCGCCCGTTCCCGGCGCCATTTGTTTAGCGCTTACACTCCATAACCCATCAGTTTCAGCAGTTTTTGCGCCTGCTCGACGGCATCCTGCCGATGCAGAATCCCCAGTTTCTGATACAGATTCCGGATATGTGTTTTGATGGTGGTTGCCGCGACATCCAGCTCAACCGAGATCTGCTCATTGCTGTAACCGGAGTAAATCAGACCCAGCACCTGCCACTCACGCTGGGTCAGCGGGCTGGTGCGGATCAGCTCCGGCACATTCGGATGATTCAGCAATTTTTCGACAAACCCTTCATCGAAATGGGCAAATTTGTGGCGATGATGCTGATTGATATCTTTCAGCAGCCGCTGGGCTTTGTGTTGCTCCATCTCCGACAAGGTATTCAGCTGCAACAGCTGACGCAATAGTTGTGCGACGATCTCACCTTCGATGACGAAATGGCTGACAAAACCGGTGCGATTAGACAGCGTTAGCGCTTCCATCAACGCCCGTTGCGCTTCACTGCGTTCGTTGCGTTGCCAATGCAACACGGTAGACAACAGCAGGTTACGATTCAGATCGCTGTAGAGGTTCAAGCGGTTCGCTTCCGCATTCAGGTGCGTGAGAATTTCATCGGCTTGCGCATACTCTTCCAGCAGCAAATGCGCGCGGGCGATATTACGCCACTGCCCTTGCAGGAAATGGTTGCAGGCGGCTTCCGGGCGTTCGGCCTGTGCCAGCCAGTTGCGTACCGACTGTTTATCGCCGGTCATTTGCCAATATAACAGACGCGGAATATCGGCATTGTTGATCCAGTCACTGTGGTAATCGGCATTATGCAGCAATACCTCGCAGCGTTGCAGATGCTGGCTGGCATTGTCGATATCCCCACGTGCCAGCGACACTTTCGCCAACATGGCGACACACTGCAGCTGCTGTTTCTGCTCGTAACCGGTCAGCACCTGCAAGCCTTGCCGGGCACAGCTTTCCGCCTCATCCAGCCGGTACCACGACCACAACACCTGCGCCCGCACCCGCAGCAAAAACTCATGCAGCGGCAGCTGTTCCAGATGTTGCGCCTGCACCAACTCCAGCGCTTTATCCTGCACTTCATAGGCCGCTTGCAGGAAACCTTGCGCGATCAGAATTTCACTTTGCTGCAACAAGGCCCACAACGCGTAATGATAGGTGCCATGCCGGCGCGCCATTTGCTCCGTGCGCTGCATCATCGGTAACGCGCTGCTCAGCTGCCCCAGATAATGGTGCACTTCGCCGATCACCGAGGTGGCAACGATACGACCATAAAAATTGGTTTGCGGTAGTTGGGTCAGCGCTTCCCGCGCCAGATGAATGGCTTCTTCCGGCCGGTTGGCATTCAGCGCCACCTGCGCGCGCAGCGCATTAAACTCGCCTTGTAGTGCGTCGTTCAGCCGCACCTGATGTTCCGCCATCGCCTGTTTGGCGCGCTCCAGCAACGCATCGACCTGCGTATAGCGGTGCTGACTTTGCGCCAGCCAGGCCTGTAACAACACCAGATTCGGGCTTTGAATCAGCTCGGTATAAGGTAGCGCGTCAAGACAGCTCGACAGCAACGCCAACTCACCGTGATGGAATAACGACCAGCCGTATTGCAGTAAAATTTCACGTAACAGCAGCGCATCATTGGCCGCCAGCGCATGATGGATCGCTTCCGACGGAATGTTCATTGCCTGCCAGCCCGCGGCGGCACGACGGTGTAATTCTGACAACTCAGCCGCCAGTTCCTGCTGACAGCAGTGCTGCAGGAATGCGGCAAATAACGGATGGAAACGGAACCAGATAGTGTCGCCATCCATGTCCATGCGCTGTAAAAACAGCCCGCGACGCTCGAGATCACTCAGTTGTGCCAAGCCGTCTTGGCGGCCCGTCAAACGGGTCACCAATGCATCATTCATCGAACGCAACACCGAACAGCGCAATAAGAAATCACGGGTGGGGACATCAATGCGATCCATCACCTCTTCGGCTAAATATTCCCACAGATAAGTCGTGTTCAGGCCGGATAAACGGCGTGCCGATTGATGCACCGATGAGCGTGACTCTGGCGCTGACAGCGCAATCAATTGCAATGCCGTGGCCCAGCCTTCCACCTCATCACACAGCGTGGCGCTCTCTTGTTCATCCATCGGTGTCGGCAGTCGGTTGAGGAAAAATTGCTGCGCTTCCTGATGGTTAAAGGCCAACAGCTGATCATCCAGCTCCAGAAGTTGCTCACGCACGCGCAGATTGGCGATGCCTAATGGCGGCAGCGTGCGGGAAATCACCACCAGCGTCAGATTATCGGGCTGGTTGCGCAGGAAAAAGCGCATCGCCTCATGAATTTCTTCGTTATCAATCAGGTGATAATCATCGATGATGAGATAGGTCGGCTCGGTCCAGTCGGCCAGTTCGGCAAACACCTGCCCCAGCAATGACGACAGGCGCGCGTATTGGTGTTTCTGACTCAGCGCTTCACTTTTGACGCAATGGCCCTGGGTGGCATGTTGTAAGGCGGCCACCAGATAACGGGCAAAACGTTCCGGTTGATTGTCACTGTCATCCAGCGAAAACCAGCCCGCATGCGGCAACGTGGTGGCCCACTGGGCGATCAGCGTGGTTTTGCCATAACCCGCCGGGCCATGCAGCAGCACCAAACGATAATCCAGCGCCGTTTGCAAGCGTTGCAATAAACGGTCACGGGTAATGGCATTTTGCAGTCGTACCGGACGACTCAGTTTCGATGGGATCAGCATAAGGTTGTTTCCAGTCACCCGCTGTTTCGCGAACCACAGCAGGTCAATATGTTCAGCAGTGGCACACGGTGCCTGTCAGCTCGTTTTTTTTCAATGGAATCACTCACAAAACGATACTAACCGCTCAGGAAAAAACTTTCCTACGCCCCTCTCATCCTCCCTGAAAAGCCTAAACCGGGAGGAGGTAGCAGCTGATTTTTCTGGTCAGGATAGTCATCAATGCCCTTTCTGTTTTCCTGATGACGAAGGATAAAGCAATGATCAGTAAAAAAAGCACTAACAATCCGGCGCCCTTTACTGCCGCCGATTTTGAAGCGGCGTTAACGCGCCAATGGCAACACTTCGGTTTGCAGAAAGCGGCCGATATGACGACTTATCAATGGTGGCTGGCCGTGTGTGGCGCCATCAATGAACAACTGCTGGCACAACGCGCGGCCAATAAGCTAACTGCCGCAACCGGCACTGGCCGCCACGTGAACTACCTGTCATTGGAGTTTCTGGTCGGTCGTCTGACCATGAACAACCTGATCAGTCTGGATTGGTTTCCGGTCGTGGAAGCCACGCTGCAGCAATATGGCCACTCGCTGACCGATCTGTTGGAACAGGAAGTCGACCCCGGCTTAGGTAACGGTGGTTTGGGCCGACTGGCGGCCTGTTTTCTCGATGCTATGGCCGCCCTGTCGCAACCGGCGACCGGTTACGGCTTAAGTTATCAGTATGGTTTGTTCCGCCAGTCGTTCCTGAACGGCGAGCAACAAGAAGCGCCGGATGACTGGCACAGCGAACATTATCCGTGGATGACCCGACGTCTCGATTTCTCCGTACCAGTTGGTTTTGGCGGTGAAGTAGCGCTGGATGCTGAAGGTCGCCAATATTGGAAACCGGCGCTAACCGTGCAGGGCGAAGCCCATGATTTACCCATCATCGGTTATCACAATCAGGTGGTGCAAACACTGCGTCTGTGGCACGCCAGCCACCCGACCCCGCTCGATCTGCAAAAATTCAACGACGGCCATTACTTGCACGCCGTGGAAGCCGGTGTCACGGCCAGCAAACTGAGTAAAGTGCTCTACCCGAGTGACAACCATCAGGCCGGTAAAGAGCTGCGCCTGATGCAGCAATATTTCCATTGTGCCTGCTCGATTGCCGATATTCTGCGTCGCCATCTGGCCGCTGGTCGCTCCCTGCTGTCACTGCCCGAGCATGAAGTGATCCAGCTGAATGATACCCATCCGACCATTGCCATTCCTGAATTGATGCGTGTGCTGCTGGATGAGCATCAGATGTGCTGGGAAGATGCCTGGTCGATCTGCACCCGTCTGTTTGCTTACACCAACCACACCTTGTTGCCGGAAGCGTTGGAATGCTGGCCACAAGATCTGGTCGCGACGTTGTTACCACGCCATTTCTATATCATCGACGAAATCGACCGCCGTTTTATGGCGCTGGCCCAGCAGCAATGGCCGGATAATGAGCTCGTCTGGCCGAAAATCGCGGTGATTTATGATGGCCAGATCCGCATGGCGAATCTGTGTGTGGTCACCTGTTTTGCCGTCAATGGCGTGGCGCAATTGCACTCAGACCTCGTGAAAAGCGATCTGTTCCCGGAATACAACACGCTGTGGCCGCAGAAATTCCACAACGTCACCAACGGTATTACGCCACGCCGCTGGCTGAAACAGTGCAATCCGGCACTGGCCAGTCTGCTGGATGAAACGTTAAAAGTGGATTGGGCGCGTGACCTCGACACGCTGCGCGATCTGGAACCATTTGCCAACAAAGCGAATTTCCGTCACCGTTACCGCGACATTAAATTAGCCAATAAACAACGTCTGGCCGACTACGTGTGGCAGACGCAAGGCATCAAGCTCGATCCGAACGCCATCTTTGATGTGCAGATCAAACGCCTGCACGAATACAAACGCCAGCATCTGAACCTGCTGCAAATCATCGCCCGTTACCAGCAGTTACGCGCCCAGCCCAATCTCGATGTGCCGGCCCGTGTGTATTTGTTTGCGGCGAAAGCGGCCCCTGGTTATCACCTGGCGAAAAACATCATTCTGGCCATCAACAAGGTGGCGGAACGCATCAATAACGATCCGTTTGTGAACGACAAACTGAAAGTGGTGTTCCTGCCGGATTACCGCGTCAGTCTGGCGGAGTTATTGATCCCCGCTGCCGACGTGTCGGAACAAATTTCTACTGCGGGTAAAGAAGCCTCTGGCACCGGCAACATGAAATTGGCGATGAACGGCGCGATCACCGTGGGTACGCTGGATGGCGCGAACGTCGAGATCTCGGAACAGGTGGGTACCGATAATCTGTTTATCTTCGGCCACACCGTCGAGCAGGTCAAAGCGTTGCTCGCGGCAGGCTATAACCCGCATGATTATTATCGACAAGATCCGCGCCTGAAAGCGGCCTTGGATGAGCTGATGAGCGGTTATTACACCCCGGATGAACCACAAGCGCTGCAACCGTTGTGGCACAGCCTGCTGGAAGGTGGTGATCCGTATCTGGTGCTGGCTGATTTCGATGCCTACTGGTATGCCCAGCAACAGGTTGATGCACTGTATCAACAACCGGAAGAGTGGCTGCGTCGTTGTATTCTGAATACTGCCCGTACCGGCATGTTCAGCGCCGACCGCTCTATCCGTGATTATCAACAACAGATCTGGCAGCCGCAGGCGTAAGGGCAGTTATGGATATTTCGACTATTGAAACGGCCGCTAATGCGGCCGGTATTGCCAGCAGTTACATCAGTGCTTCCGGTCAGCCGGTGCAGATCGCGGCCAGCGCCCGACAAAAAATTCTGGATGCCTTGCAAACCAGCCCCGCTACCAGCGAGTCATTCTTACCGCCGGTGTGTGTCTTCCGGCAAGGCGAATTACCGCGTATTTTATTACAAAAGGCGGTACCGGATACCTGCCACTGGCGATTACAACCCGAACAAGGCAAACCGCTACGCGGCACGCTTAGCCACGGTTTTCTGACCTTACCGGAAGAGTTACCGCTTGGTTATCACACGCTCTGCCTGTTACAAGGCCGCAAAGTGATTGCCGAAAGTCGGGTTATCATGGCACCAAAGCGTTGTTATGAACCGGAAGCGATCCGACAGGGTAAAAAAATCTGGGGCGCGTGTGTGCAGTTATACACCCTGCGTTCTGATGAAAACTGGGGCATTGGGGATTTTGCCGATCTCAAACAGATGCTGACCGAACTGGCTACTTACGGTGCCGATTTTATCGGTCTGAACCCTCTGCATGCGCTGTATCCGGCCAGCCCCGACAGTGCCAGCCCGTACAGCCCGTCATCGCGCCGCTGGCTGAATATTATCTATATTGCCGTGCACAAACTGCCGGATTTTCAGCTCAGCTCTGCCGCACAATTGTGGTGGCAAACACCGCAGATCCAGCAACAGCTGCAGGCGCTGCGTGATCACGATCAGGTGGATTATGCGCAAGTGACCGCGCTGAAACTGACCGGGCTAAAGCTGGCCTATCACTATTTTGCCACGCTGCCGGACGACACCCCACGTGTCACCGAGTTTGAACAGTTCCGCAAACAACAAGGCGAAAGCCTGCAACAACAAGCCACCTATGATGCATTGCATGTGCACCTGAAACAGCAAGATGCCAATGCCTGGGGCTGGCCGGCGTGGCCGGCGGAATATCAGCAATGGCAAAGCCCGGCGCTGGAACAGTTCCGGAAAGAACAGGCAGAGGAAATTCGTTTTTACGCCTGGCTGCAATGGCTGGCGCAAGGGCAACTGCAGGAGTGCCAGCAGACTGCGCGTGAACACGGCATGTTAATTGGCTTATACCGTGATTTGGCGGTAGGCGTGACCGAAGGCGGCACCGAGACCTGGTGCGATCGGGAACTGTATTGCCTGAAAGCCGCCGTGGGTGCGCCACCGGATATTCTCGGCCCGTTGGGGCAAAACTGGGGGCTGCCACCGATGAGCCCGCAAGTGATGATCGCGCGCGGTTATCAGCCGTTTATCGATCTGATCCGCGCCAACATGACGCATTGTGGCGCACTGCGCATCGACCATGTCATGGGGCTGTTGCGTTTGTGGTGGGTACCGCAAGGTGACACCGCGGTGGACGGCGCGTTTGTCAGTTATCCGGTCGATGATCTGCTGGCGATTTTGTCACTGGAAAGTCAGCGTCAGCAATGCATGGTGATCGGCGAAGATTTGGGCACCGTGCCGGATGAAATCGTCGCCAAGCTGCGCGATAACGGCGTCTATTCCTACAAAGTATTTTATTTTGAACGTGCGCCGGACAGCGGTTTTTATTCACCGCGCGACTATCCGGCGCAGGCAATGACCACCCTCTCAACCCATGATATGCCAACCCTGTATGGTTACTGGCAAGCCGATGATTTGACGCTGGGGCAACAGCTCGGGTTATATCCGGATGCCGAAGTGCTGGCGGGTTTATATGCCGATCGCGAACATGCCAAACAACGGATGCTCGATAGTCTGCATAGCTTACACAGTCTGCCGGATGAGTATGGCCGTCAGGCGCACGGCATGGTGATGAACCCCATCTTAAACCGGGGCATTCACTACCATGTCGCCATGACCAACAGTGCGTTACTGGGCCTGCAACCGGAGGACTGGCTGAACATGCAGGCACCGGTCAATGTGCCCGGCACCACACATGAGATTTACCCCAACTGGCGCCGCAAGTTGAGCTGCTCGCTGCACGCGATGTTCCACAACCCCGAAGTAACCTCGCTGCTGACCGAGATTGATCGGCGCCGCCGACAGTTATCCTACTGATCGGATTTTTTGGGACTGCTTGCAGTCCCTTTTTTATCCCGCAGAGTTCGCTAATTCAAGCGCTGCACCGCGCACTAATTGCAGCGATTGCCCGATCGCCGGGATCGCCAAACGAGAGGCCGGTAAATGGGCTTTATGCCATAAATCACGCAGCCGTAACGGCGGCTCTTGCAGCGGTTCATCGGTGAGTTTGAACGTGCCCCAGTGCATGGCAACAAACAACTCAGCCCCTAAGGCGGCAAATGCCTTCATGGCATCGTCAGGGTCCATGTGTTGATGGCGCATAAACCAGCGCGGCGCATAGGCACCGATCGGTAACATCGCCACATCGATCGGGCCACAACGCCGGCCAATCTCACTAAAGCCTTCAAACCAGGCGGTATCACCGGCGTGATAAGCGCGAAAGCCGTCATGTTCTATGACAAAACCACCCCACCAGCTGGTGTTCATATCCAGCAAACCGCGACGGCTCCAATGTTCGGCGGGCACAAAAGTCACTTTGATGCCGAACACGTCGGTTTGTTGCCACCATTCCAATTCCTGCACATGCGGAAAACCCGCACGTAAAAACCACTGTTTCATGCCGTGCGGCACCAGATATAACGGCGTAGTCCCCAGTCGTTTCAGGGTTGGCACGTCCATATGGTCACGATGATTATGCGTGATCATCACTACATCGATTTGCTTTGGTAACGCCGACCAGCTTAAACCCGGCGCGACATTGCGCGGCACCACGCCACCCAGTGAGACCGACATCACCGGGTCGATCAGCATGTTGCAACCCGCCAGTTGCAGCAAAAATGAAGAGTGGCCAATCCAGGTCAGCAGATCTTGCCCCGATTGCAAAATAGAGCCGTCGTTATGCACCACCGGCACCGGCACACCGGTACGCGGCGAACGCGGTTGCCGTTCCGCATGCCAGCCGGTTTGGCGACGCAGGATATGCCGGATGGGAAAGGCGCGTTGACGACCGTCATGATTGGTATAGCGCATAGTCATACTATTCCTACTACCCATTCCTACCGCGACCAGCACAGGAACAGGAAAAGACCCACACTTAAGAAAAGCGTAGCATAAAAAAATGCCAGTCTGGCGACTGGCATCCGGGAATAACTCCGTCAAAACAAGGGACGATAAAACGAGAACGATAAAAAATAGTACCGAATGAAAAAACTACTCTTTACCCTTTAACACCACCAGCGGTTAAACCGCCCACCAGCCAACGTTGCGCCAGCAGGAACACTACTGTGATGGGAATCGCTGACAGCACGGCGGCCGCGGCGAAATCCCCCCACAGATAGTTTTGTGGATACAGATATTGCTGCATGCCCACCGCCAGCGTGTAGCTGCCGACATCACGCAACAATAATGACGCGATCGGTACTTCTGTCACCGCACCGATGAACGACAAAATAAACACCACCGCCAAAATGGGCACCGACAGCGGCAATAACACCAGACGGAAAGCCTGCCATGGCGTTGCGCCATCCAGCGCCGCCGATTCTTCCAAGGAACCGTCGATGGTTTCGAAATAACCTTTGATGGTCCAGACATGCAACGCAATGCCGCCCAGATAAGCAAACACCAGCCCGCCATGCGTGTTCAGCCCCAGAAACGGAATGTATTGTCCGATCCGGTCAAACAACGCATACAACGCCACCAATGACAGCACCGCCGGGAACATCTGGAAAATCAGCATCCCTTTCAGCAATGAACTCTTGCCACGGAATTTCATGCGGGCAAACGCATACGCACAGGTGGTCGATAACGCCACAATACCGGTCGCCGTAATGGTGGCGACTTTCACCGAGTTCCACAGCCACAACAGCACCGGGAACGGTGGTGGCGTCACTGTGCCGTCCGGATTAGTGATGCTGAAACCCAGCGCCAGTTTCCAGTGTTCCAATGACGGATGTGACGGGATCAGCTCACCGGTGGCGAAGTTCCCGCTGCGCAGTGAAATCGCCACCACCATCAGTAACGGGAACATGATCAGCGCAATAAACACCCACAGACTAAGATGAGCGGCCCACAGGCGATAACGCAATGCTTTAGTTTGTACGATAGCCATAACTGCCGCTCCTTATTGTTCCAGACTCAGTTTGCTGGCTTTCAGGTTCAGAATTGCTAATCCACCCACCAGCAGGAAAATCAACGTCGCAATCGCCGCCGCCAGACCGAAGTCTTGTCCACCGCCGCCTTCGAAGGCAATACGGTAGGTATAACTGACCAACAGATCGGTATTACCGGCTGGTGTAGTGGTGCCGAGCATGTTCGGGCCACCGTTCGTCAGCAACTGGATTAACACGAAGTTATTGAAGTTGAAAGCAAAACAAGCAATCAGCAACGGGGTCAGCGGTTTGATCAATAGCGGTAATGTGATACGGAAGAAGTTCTGCAATGGTGTCGCACCATCCAGCGCCGATGCTTCGTACAAATCCTCCGGGATCGCCTTCAACAGCCCCATACACAGGATCATCATGTACGGATAACCCAGCCAGACGTTAACGATCAGGATCATCGCTTTCGCCAGCAGCGGATCGGTAAACCAGGTCGGTTTAATGCCGAGCAGCTGTTCCAACACCAGATTGATCTCACCAAAACTTTGGTTAAACAACCCTTTAAAAATCAGGATCGAGATAAAGCCCGGCACCGCATACGGTAGAATCAACAGTAAACGGTAGGTGGCTTTGCCCTGCAGTGGCTGCCACTGCACCAGACAAGCCAGCACCATGCCGATCGCCAGCGTACACAGCACGGTTAAGCCAGAAAACAGCACCGTCCAGATGAAGATCTTGATAAACGGCTGCTGAATGCCTTTGTCTTGCAATACGCGCAGGAAGTTATCCCAGCCGATGTTCACGGTGTAACCCGGGCTCATCGCCGACCCCGGCACCCATGCACCTTTGGCATCCACCGCCTGATAAAAGCCGGTTTTGTCGTTCGGTTGATACAACTGGCTGGTCTGATTATTCAGTAAACCCCGACCATCACTTTGTAACGTATATAACGGGCGCGTGGCCGAGAACTGACGTAATGAACTCATCACCAATTCGCTGCCATCCGGCATAACCGCGGTCAACTGGCCCAGTGCCTGACGGTTTTTGGTGATCACCCGCAGTGGCGCTTTTTCCGCCTCAGCCAGTGTGGTTTGCGTTTCCATTTTTAGCCGCTGTGGCTGGTTATCCAGCACAAATGGTGCGGATAACAGGATCTGATTGCTATCTGGGTCTTGCAGCTGTAACTGCCAATGCTCGTCACTACCCAGCAGGGTAAAACTCAAGGTGTTACCACTTTGAAACTGGCGTTGCAGCAGCACGGATTGTGCACGCTCAAAGCTCAGCTGATGCACGGCACTGTAATTGGTAAACGCAATGCCGGTGGTGCAAAACAACGGAAACAACACAAACAGCCCCATGCCCACCAGCCCCGGGTAGACATAGCGCCACGAATAGGCTTTTTTGCTGGCAAACAGATATAACCCTGTGCCAACCAGCAACAGCGTCAGCATGGCAAACAGATATTCGCGCTGCGCGTACATCTGCACAATTAAGTAACCGTTCAGCACGGCCACCAGGCCAAGTAACGAACGGGAAAAGATCGCGCTGCGCCACCACTTCTGATTCTGTGGCAGGCGCGGCGGAGTGGTATGGGCAACCGATAACTGCATGAGGCACTCCGTCTGATTACAACTGAGGGCGGCAACCCGCCCTCTTATTCTGACTACGACGAGCGGGGTATTACTTCGTCATTTGTTTTGCAACTTCGTCCAGTGCGGCTTTCACCGGCTGGCGACCTGTGGTCGCATTGATAATGGCGTTTTTCTCGGCATACCAGAACGCCGTCATCTGTGGGATGTTTGGCATGATTTCACCTTCACGCGCATTCGCCATGGTCGCGGCGATACGAGGGTCAGCTTCCAGTTTCTTCTGATAAGACATCAGCGAAACCGCGCCCAACGGTTTGTCTTTGTTAACCGAGGCCAGACCTTCATCGGTCAGCAGGTAGTTTTCCAGAAACTCCGCCGCCAGATCTTTATTCGGGCTGGCCGCATTAATACCGGCAGTCAACACACCGACAAAGGCTTTCGACATTTTGCCTTTGAAGGTTGGCAACTGTGCAACACCATAATGGATGCCGCTCTTATCGGAGTTGCTCCATGCCCACGGACCATTGATGGTCATCGCGGTTTCACCTTTATTGAAGGCCGCATCAGCAATCGAGTAATCCACATCCGCTGAGATATGTTTGTTTTTGATCAAATCGACAATGAATTGCAGGCTGGATTGCGCACCGGCATTGTTCACGCCGACATTTTTCGCATCATACCCTTCTGGAGTAGCTTTGAAGGCATAACCACCTGCGGCTGCCAGTAATGGCCAAGAGAAGTACGGCTCTTGCAGGTTCCACATGATGGCGCTCTTACCTTTGGCGCGTAACTCTTTATCTAAAGCCGGAATTTCTTCCCAGCTCTTCGGCGGCGTCTTGATCAAGTCTTTGTTATAAATCAGCGATAATGCTTCAACGGCGACCGGATAACCGATCAGCTTTCCGTTAAAACGTACCGCATCCCAAGTGAACGGGAACATTTTGTCTTTCAGTGCTTTAGATGGATGCACTTCGGTCAGCAAACCAGATTGCGCATAACCACCGAAACGGTCGTGAGCCCAGAACACGATATCCGGGCCATCGCCAGACGCGGCCACTTGCGGATATTTCTCTTCCATCTTATCCGGATGTTCCACCAGCACCTGTACGCCGGTGTCTTTTTCAAATTTTTTGCCGACTTCCGCCAGACCGTTATAACCTTTATCACCATTGATCCAGATAACCAGTTTCCCTTCCTGCAATTTGGCCATCGCCGGTGCAGAAATTACGAGAGCGGCTAATGCGGTCAGCGCCAGATTTTTTATCTTTTTCATTGTCACATCCTTCTTGAATGGCATAACGAAGCTGTTATCCCCTTCCCACTTGAAGTTGCAGCGGTGTTGGCTGCGTTCATTCGCCCCAATCACATAGTTTATCTATGCTCATGGGGTCTCATTCACTTGCCGCCTACCTGCAACTCCAAGTTGTGTGGGTATTGATAGTCCGGAGAAAAGGGGGATAACTGAGACAACACAGAAACTGCATCGACCTTCTTTTCCGGCAACGGTACACAGTCTGCAGTGGCGTAGCGATACTGGCATCCTCCTCCCTTCTACGCCCCTCCCCCTGATTTGTGTGAGCCAGTCAGCACAACCATAGGTTTTGTGCGCTGGCGCAACAAAATCACCTGCTCAGTTTGCGGTAAACCTCACACATTTTCTGCTGATTCAAGGTTTAACCGGTCACTCCACCAATCCGAGGGCTAACCTCCTCCACCCGCCTCATCCCCCTCGAAAAACTTTTTTTTGGATGATTTACGCCTCGTCAACCCCGCGCACTATGAGCACCAGTCAGTAATCCGGTAGCAACACAAAATCCGGGACATTCGGTGGTAAGGAGTAATTCATGGCGGGCGTGACACTACATAACGTAAGCAAAACCTACGGGGATGTGGCGATTTCCAAAGACATCAATCTGGAGATCCATAACGGCGAATTTGTGGTCTTTGTCGGTCCGTCCGGCTGCGGTAAATCGACGCTGCTGCGCATGATTGCAGGCTTAGAAGACATTACCGCCGGTGATTTGATGATCGGCGAAAAACGCATGAACGATGTACCACCGGCTGAACGCGGCGTCGGCATGGTGTTTCAATCGTATGCGCTCTATCCGCATCTTTCGGTGGCCGACAACATGTCGTTTGGCCTGAAGCTGGCCGGCGCAGATAAACCGCAGATCCAGCAACGCGTCAATCATGCCTCGGAAGTGTTGCAACTGGCACATCTGCTCGATCGTAAACCGAAAGCCTTATCCGGCGGTCAGCGCCAACGTGTCGCCATAGGCCGCACACTGGTGGCTGAACCGCAAGTATTTCTGCTCGATGAACCACTGTCGAACCTCGATGCCGGCTTGCGCGTGCAGATGCGTATCGAAATTGCCCGTCTGCATAAACGGCTGCGCAGCACCATGATTTACGTCACTCACGATCAGGTCGAAGCGATGACACTGGCCGACAAGATCGTGGTGCTGGAAGGCGGCCGCATTGCACAGGTTGGTAAACCACTTGAGCTGTATCACTACCCAGCCAACCGTTTTGTCGCCGGCTTTATCGGCTCGCCAAAAATGAACTTCCTGCCGGTGCGGGTGCATGCCACCGAAGCCAAACGCGTGCAGGTCGAACTGCCGGATGAACAGCTGTTATGGCTGCAGGTAGATGGCCGCGACCTACAAGTCGGCAGCATGCTGTCACTCGGTATTCGCCCGGAACATCTGCTGCCCGGTGACGAAGCCGAATACCGCCTGCGCGGTGAAATTAGCGTGGTCGAACAGCTGGGCAACGAAACCCAGATCCACGTGCAAATGCCCACTATTCAGCAAAATCTGGTCTATCGCCACAACGACGTCGCCCTGGTCGAGGAAGGTTCGATGATTGAAATCGGCCTGCCCGTCCATCGCTGTCATCTGTTCCGAGAGGATGGCACCGCCTGCCGTCGTCTGCATAAAGAATTGGGCGTCTAGCCCTTACCTGACCCGGAACCCTCACAATCCCCCGGGTCAATCTCAACGCCAAGTGCAAGGAGAAAAACTACAATGATGCATCATCTGCAAAAACTACCGCTGGCGCTGGCCATCGGCGCAGTATTGAGCTCAGCGTCAGCGATGGCTGTCGATTTCCACGGTTATGCCCGTTCCGGTATCGGCTGGACCAATGACGGTGGTGAACAGCAGTGCCATAAACTGGCCGGTGCTGGCAGCAAATACCGTCTCGGTAACGAATGCGAAACCTATGCTGAGATGAAACTGGGTCAGGATCTGTATAAAGAAAACGATCAGGTATTTTCGCTCGATACCAACGTTGCTTATTCCGTATCACAGCAAAACGACTGGGAATCGACCAACCCGGCATTCCGTGAAATGAATGTACAGGGTAAAAACCTGATCGCCGCACTGCCGGGCGCGAATATGTGGGCCGGTAAACGCTTCTATCAGCGCCATGATGTGCACATGATCGACTTCTACTACTGGGATATTTCTGGCCCGGGTGCTGGTTTAGAAAATGTCGATTTGGGCTTTGGTAAATTATCAGCGGCAGTAACTCGTGATACCGAAGCGGGTGGTTCAGCGGCGTTCGGCACTAAAACTGAATTCTACCTTGATCCAACTGACGGCGCTGTTAAGAGTAAATCTGTCAGCAATAAAGCAGATATTAATAACGATATCTTCGATCTGCGCTTAGCAAGTCTGGCAACAAACACCAATGGTACTCTGGAGCTCGGCGTTGACTACGGCCATGCCAATCCAGCTGATGGTATTGATTTAGCGGATGGTGCGTCTAAAAATGGTGCCATGTTCACCGCAGAACACACCCAGAGTGCGATGGGCGGCTTCAACAAGTTTGTCGTGCAATACGCTACCGACTCCATGACCTCCTGGAATAACGGTCATGCACAAGGCGCCAGTGTGAACAACAATGGCAGCATGGTGCGCGTCATCGATCACGGCGCTATCAGCCTGAATGACAAATGGGAAATGATGTACGTTGGTTTGTATCAAAAAACCGATCTGGATAACAACAGCGGCAGCACTTGGTACAGCGCGGGTATCCGCCCAATGTACAAATGGACGCCGATCATGAGTACCTTGTTGGAAACTGGTTTTGACCACGTCAAAGATCAGGCCTCTGGTGAAACCAACCATCAGTATAAAGTGACCTTGGCGCAACAATGGCAAGCCGGTAACAATATCTGGGCTCGTCCAGCCATTCGTCTGTACACCACGTATGCAAAATGGAACGAGAAATTCAGTGCGGGTACTCCTGCTGACGACAACCAGCTGACCTTCGGCGCACAATTCGAAGCTTGGTGGTAAAACTTAGGTTATTACACACGTGAGTTGTCACCTTATCAAACCGGCTCTGCGGAGCCGGTTGTTCTCCGTTCCTTTATCGCTGTTTGTAAGGATCTCTTATGAAACACACTGCGCTCGCCCTCTGCCTTTCTCTGACGCTGACCAGTCTTTCCGCCTTCGCAACCGACTCTTCTGTGGCGCCGACACTTACCACGGCGCAGTTACAAACCATACACTGGCAAGCAAGCACGATCGGACAAACGCAGGAATTTGATCTGAGCAGTGCCGGACAAACCGCCACCTTTAGCGATGCCAGTGGCAAAGTGCTGGCGCTGCAATTACCTGCCGATCATGGCGCGCTGACCATCCGGGTACGCAGTCTGATCGAGGGTAAACAGGTGTTCGCCCCCAACGTACTGGTGTTGGACCAACAACAACGCCCGGCTGCGTTTTACCCCAGCAACCAGTTCAGTTATCAACCCGCGTCGCTGCTGACCGGTGATCGTCTGGAAAGTACATTGAAGCTTTCACCAGCACCGGGGCAAAAAAGTATCTATCTGCTGGTCTACACCACTTCGCGGGATTTACAGCAGCAGACCGTCTTGCAAGGCGCATCCAAAGCGTATGCCAAAGCCACCGGCAACCAGCCGCCGGATATTCCCGACCCCGTGGCACAACACGCCAACAGTGGTCAGCTTAGTCTGAAAATCAGCGCCGAACGCACCAACGATACTATTAGTATCGGCAGCACTAGCATCGGCAATAATGACACCACCGCCATTGCGACACCGCTCTCAGCCGCCAGTTCACCGGCTGTCACTGAGAAAGCAGCAACCACCGTGGCCTTATTACCCGCCACCGAAAATTACTTTAACCAGCAGATCCGTCAGGCAGTCAAAGCTGGCGATCTATCGCAAGCCTTAACCCTGCTGCAAGAAGCCGAACGTCTGGGTTCATCATCTGCCCGTGCCACTTTCATGGACAATGTGCAGCCACGCCATTAAACCATTCCACCCGTGCGTAAAAATGGCCTGCCTATATCCGGGCAGGCTCATCAGCCGAAAAGCCCGCCGCTTCGCAAAAATACACCTTCAGGATTTCCTCATGCCCCGACTCAGGGCATTATTCTCACCTAACGGTGTAATAAGTTCATTCCACCAGCAAAAACAAGCAGTAAGGAGCCAGATATGGCGGGAGTCATCCTGCGTAACGTCAGTAAAACCTTCGGCGATGTCACCATTTCCAAAGACATCAATCTGGATATTAACGACGGTGAGTTCGTGGTATTTGTTGGCCCGTCCGGTTGTGGCAAATCCACCTTACTGCGCATGATCGCCGGTCTGGAAGATATCACTTCCGGTGATTTACTGATCGGTGAACAACGCATGAATGACGTTCCGCCCGCCGAGCGCGGTGTCGGCATGGTGTTCCAATCCTATGCGCTCTATCCGCACCTGAGTGTGGCTGACAATATGTCGTTTGGCCTGAAGCTGGCCGGCACTCACAAAGTGGAAATTCAGCAGCGCGTGCAGCAAGCCGCCGATATTTTGCAACTAAGTGCCTTACTGGAACGCCAACCGAAAGCACTGTCCGGTGGTCAACGGCAGCGGGTAGCGATTGGTCGTACCCTGGTGGCAGAACCACATGTATTCCTGCTTGATGAACCGCTGTCCAATCTGGATGCCGCGTTACGGGTGCAAATGCGCATTGAGCTGGCCCGGCTGCACAAACGACTGGGCTGCACCATGATTTACGTCACCCACGATCAGATCGAAGCCATGACACTGGCGCATAAAATCGTCGTGTTGGATGGTGGCGCCATCTCTCAGGTGGGCAAACCTCTCGAACTCTACCATTACCCGGCTAACCGTTTTGTCGCCGGTTTTATTGGTTCCCCGAAAATGAATTTCCTGCCCGTCACCGTGCTGGCCGTAGAAGCACAACAGGTAGAAGTGGAGCTGATGGGGCAAACCCGTCTCTGGCTGACGGTCGACGGCAGCAATGTCACAGTCGGCGAGCCGATGACGCTGGGTATTCGCCCCGAACATCTGCTGGATGCCGATAACAGTCAGCATCAGTTATATGGTGAAATTCTGGTGGTCGAGCAACTTGGCAACGAAACCCAAATACATCTGCAACTGCCAGGTTATACCGAGCCGCTGGTGTATCGCCACCATGATGTCGCCGTCGTTGCGGAAGGTGTACCACTGGCGATCGGAATTCCGGCGGAGCGTTGTCATCTGTTTCACGCCGATGGACGCGCATGCCGCCGACTGCATCCGGAACCCGGCGTGTAATGCAGAACAAACTGCAGTCTGCGTTAAATATGGTAAACTGGGCTCATATTCTCAGTAGCCACTGAGCATCTTTAGATAACGTCTGCGAGGCGATAGCACATGATCATCGTAACTGGTGGCGCCGGTTTTATCGGCAGTAATCTGGTAAAAGCATTAAACCAAGCGGGTCGTAAAGACATCGTCGTGGTTGACGATCTGACTGACGGCACCAAATTTGCCAATCTGGTTGATCTCGATATCGCTGATTACATTGATAAAGACGAGTTTATTGCCCGCATCGTTTCCGGCGATCATTTCGAAGAGTGGGGCGGCATCAGCGCCATTCTGCACCAAGGCGCCTGTTCAGCCACCACCGAGTGGAACGGCAAATTTGTGATGGACGTCAACTACGAATACTCCAAAGACCTGCTGCATTACTGTCTGGAATATGGCGTACAGTTTATTTACGCCTCTTCTGCCGCCACTTACGGCGGCCGCAATGACAACTTCATCGAAGAGCGTCGTTTTGAACAACCGCTGAACGTCTATGGCTACTCAAAATTCCTGTTTGATGAATATGTGCGTCGTATTCTGCCGGAAACCGATCTGCAGATCGTGGGCTTAAAATATTTCAACGTGTATGGCCCGCGTGAACAGCATAAAGGCAGCATGGCCAGCGTGGCATTCCACCTGAATAATCAGGTGCTGAAAGGTGAAAACGTCAAACTGTTCGAAGGTTGTGACGGCTTCCCGAACG
This sequence comes from uncultured Tolumonas sp., assembly GCF_963676665.1. Classification (NCBI taxonomy): domain Bacteria; kingdom Pseudomonadati; phylum Pseudomonadota; class Gammaproteobacteria; order Aeromonadales; family Aeromonadaceae; genus Tolumonas; species uncultured Tolumonas sp. The sequence goes on along the minus strand of NZ_OY781387.1, from coordinate 53,059 downwards.
GCGGTCAGACCCGCGACTTCATCTACGTGGAAGATGTCGCCAAAGTGGTGCTGTGGTTTATGAACCACCCGGACAAATCCGGCATCTTCAACTGCGGTACTGGCAAAGCAGAGCCATTCCAGAACGTCGCCGAAGCAGTATTGAAACACCACGGGAAAGGTGAAATTGAGTACATTCCGTTCCCAGACCACCTGAAGGGCCGTTACCAGAGCTTCACTCAAGCTGATCTGACCAAACTGCGTGCCACCGGCTGTGATGTGAAATTCCGCACCGTCGCGGAAGGTGTCGCTGAATACATGGCGTGGTTAAACAAATAACCCTGTTGTTGGGGGTCTCAGGCCCCGCAGTTGCGAGATTGATTGCATGAACATCCTGATGGCCCTCTCCCAGTTAGAAGTAACTGGTGCGGAAGTGTATGCCACCACTATCGGTGACAAACTGATCGAAAAAGGCCATCAGGTCTTTTTCGTTTCCGACACGCTGACCAAACCCACACAGGGCACGTTTTTTAAGCTGCGTTTTAATAAACGCAGTATTCCACGCCGCTTCTGGCACGTGGCCTATCTGATTTGGCTGATTAAAAAACATAAAATCCAACTGGTACACGCACATAGCCGTGCTTCCGGCTGGAGCAGCTACATCGCCTGTAAACTTACCGGTACCCCGATGATCACCACCGTGCATGGCCGTCAGCCCGTGCATGCCTCACGCAAAGCATTTCATGCGTTAGGTTATGCTGCGGTTGCTGTGTGTGAGGATATCAAGCAACAACTGATTGATTCATTAGGTGTTCCTGCCGATCAGATCCATGTCATCCGTAACGGCATAGAAACAGAAAAATTCACCGCCATAACACCACCGCACAACGACAAACCGTTGATCATCATTGTTGGCCGTCTGACAGGCCCAAAAGGCGATGTCTGTTACCGTTTGCTTGATGAAGTGATCGATCTGAAACGTTACCGCGTGCAGGTGATCAGCGGTAGCCAAGTCACCGAGCGTTTCCAACGCTTTCAAAACAGCGTCGAATTTGTCGGTTACGTACAAGACATTCCAGCACGGATGCAACAAGCCGATCTGGTGATCGGTGCCGGCCGTGTAGCCATGGAGTCACTGCTTTGTGGCCGCCCGACCCTCGCCATTGGCGAAGCCAAAGCCATCGGACTCATCACGCCAGAACGGGTAACCGAAGCCTTAGCCAGTAACTTTGGTGACATCGGTCCGAAAGACCTCGATATTGATTTTCCAGCACTCATCGATGAAATTGAAAGGGGTATTGCATTACAGCAAACCGATAGCCATGTAAGGCAACAGATCCAGCAGGAATATGATCTGAATCGTATTGTCACCCAGTTGGAGCAGGTGTATCAGGATGCTTACATCTACACCCGCCAGCGTGAAGTGCCGGTCATTATGTACCACCGTTTTATCCAACAGGATTCCGAAAAAGGTGTGCATGGCACCTGGTTACCCGTCAGCATGCTGGAAAAACATTTCAAACTGCTGAAATGGCTAGGTTATGAAACGCTGACTTTTCAGGATCTGGCCGAGCATGGTTTTATTCACCGCCTGCAACCGGGTAAAAAATTCGTCATCATTACGGTGGACGATGGGTATCGCGATAATCTCACCCTGCTGTTGCCGCTGCTGAAAAAATATAATTTCAAAGCCGTCATTTATGCAGTGAGCGGTGAAAACCATAATCGCTGGGATGTCGATGTCAGTGAAAATCCAGATCGCCCAGTGCCGCTGATGACACCGGATGAGTTAACACAAATTGCTAACAGCGGTTATGTCGAGATCGGCGGTCATACACTGACACACCCCCGCCTCAGCAAACTGACTGCAACCGAACAACAGCATCAGATTGTTGAAAATAAAAAAGTACTAGAGCAACTACTCGGAAAAACATTAATTTCGTTTGCGTATCCCTATGGCGATTATAATGAGCAGAGTAAAAATTTAGTTGCTGAAGCGGGTTATCCCTTTGCTGTAGCCACTAACTCTGGTCCGTTAGCTATGCACCAAGATAATCTGGCCATTCGTCGGATTGCGATTTTCCCGAAAACCGATGTGTTTGGTTTGTGGCGCAAAATCCGCGGCAATTATTTGTTTCGGAAAATAAAATGACAGAAAAACTAGAATCAAAAAAATACTGGGTTATTCAGCTTTGCTATTTTTTATTTTTTGCTATTTGTATTAGTGTACCCAGTGGCTATTCATACGCATCGGCTGTCTTATTGTTTTTATCATTGCCATTATTAATAAATAAAAAAAATTATTCTGTTTTAGATCAGAACAGCAAATATCTTCTACTGGCATTGCTGGCTTATGTATTGATCCAAGGTATTTCTATTATTTGGGACGGTGGGGCCTTTAGAGAATTTGATCGTCCCAGCCGAGGACTCATGGGTATCGCCATTTTATTATTGTGTCTACGTTACCCACCCCGTTTTCTCTGGCTGATGAACGGTATCGCCACCGGCGCTATTGCTGCCGGTCTTCGTGCGTTATGGGACCGTCATATCACTCCCGAGCAACCAGCTTTTGAATGGATGATGCATATCCAAGGTGGCGATATCAGTATGTCGCTTGGATTACTCAGTTTATGTGGCGTAATGTGGGCTATTCACACCTCACATTCGCGGCATTTGATTTATTTTTCTATAGCAACTGCTATGGGGATATTAGGGAGTATTTTATCCTCTGCTCGTGGCGGCTGGATTATGTTTCCAATCATTCTAATTATCGGCTACCGCATATTTAATAGTTGGTTTTCGGGTCGAGTTAAATGGAGTATGACTTTAGCATTATGCTTATTAATTAGTTTTTGCCTAATGCCTCAAAGCGGTGTACCTCAACGCTTTAAAGCTGCAGAACAAGACATCAGCCTTTATCTTTCTGGCGGAACCAAAGACACCTCATTAGGGTTACGATTTGAATTCTGGAAAAGCGCGATTGATAGTTTTGTTAAGAAACCAATATTTGGCTGGGGTAATAATGGCGTCCGGGTGTCGCAAGAACAGCAATACAAAAGCGGACTTATCACGAAAGAAGCCTACGACTTCCATGGTCACGCACATAATCAATTTCTAGATGAAATGGCCAAACGCGGGAGCATTGGGCTTAGTGCGTTACTCGTCTTGTTTTTATTTCCGCTGACAACGTTTAAAAAACAGCTTACTACCGCTGTTTCAGCTGAAGATAAAACATTAGCTGCTTGTGGTGTCGTATTAGTGTTATCAACCATAGATTATTGTCTGAGTCAGGCATTCCTTAACCATAACTCAGGGATTGTTTTTTATTGTCTATCAGTGATATTGATTTATTCCTCATCGAAAACAACCAATTTTATGGAAAAAAAATGAAAGCCAGCTTAATTATACCTACTTATAATAGAGAAGATGCATTAGTAAATACAATTGAAAATTGTTTATCTCAGGATTTTAAAGATCTTGAGATAGTCGTTATTGACCAAACAAAGCAGCATCAAAAAGACACAACAAAATATATTGAATCCATTAAAAAAAGAATTATATATATAACTGAAGACATTGCTGGATTGACCAGAGCAAGAAACATTGGGGCAAGAAATGCATCTGGCGATATATTAATTTTCATTGATGATGATGTTGTCTTTGATACTGACTTTGTGAGTCAGCATATTAAAAATTACACCTTGAATAATGCAGATGCCGTCCAAGGTCGCATTATTGAAGATGATAGCGAACCTAAAAATAAACCTCAGTGGGTAGACAATAAAATCCGATTTAGTGGTAGCAATAATTGCATTTCTCATGGAAAAACTAACACATTAACTGGATGCAATTTTAGCGTAAAAAAAACAGCTTATTTAGATGTGGGCGGTTTCGATGAAAGATACACCAAATCATCCAACAATGAAGACTCTGACTTTGGGTTGAGACTCTTCAAAAATCATTTCAACATCGTTTTCTGTCCTGAAGCAAAGTTAAAACATTTAAGGATCACAAGTGGTGGTGTTGACACCGGAATTGAGAGCCAAAAGTTATCACTTTCTTACTATTACTGTGAACTTTTATTCGCACGAAAACATTTCTCATATCCTGTTGTTCTCTACTATAAAGCTCGATTAATGTGGCGAGGAATCAAAGCTATTATAAAACTTGTCAAGTATGCTGATAAAAAAGCGTTAACCGCTCTAGACAATCAATTAAGTAACAAATAACTGTATGGAAAAATATTTAATTATCGGCCCATCCTGGGTCGGCGATATGGTGATGTCGCAAAGTCTCTATATCACCTTAAAAAAACAGCAACCCGATATGGAACTCCATGTCATGGCACCACGCTGGTGTCTACCTTTGCTGGCCCGTATGCCACAGGTCGATCAAGCCATCGAAATGCCGCTAGGCCATGGAGATTTCAAATTAACGGCTCGCTGGAGACTGGGGCGTGAGCTTAAAAAAAACCAGTACACTCAGGCTATTGTCTTACCCAATTCGCTGAAATCGGCACTGATCCCACTTTTTGCTCAAATACCTAAACGCACTGGCTGGAAAGGTGAAAGCCGGTATGGTTTATTGAATGACTTGCGAAATAATAAAAAAGCATTCCCGTTGATGGTGCAGCGTTACATCGCGTTGGCATTTACTCACCAGAAAATGCGCTCCGAAAAAGATATCCTTGAGCTCCCTTATCCCGCATTGCTGGTAGATAAAGTGCAGCAACAAGCTGCAATTTCTCGGTTAAACGTCAACCTAGATAAACCTGTTCTGGGTCTCTGCCCCGGCGCTGAATTTGGCCCGTCCAAGCGTTGGCCAGAAGAGCATTATGCAGCGATAGCAAATCAATGGATTACTGATGGCGGTGAGGTCTGGATATTTGGCTCTCAAAAAGATCAGCCGGTAGCCAATACTATTCGACAATATCTGCCCGAAGAGTTGCAAACGCATTGTCATTTATTAGCCGGCAATACCAGTCTGACCGAAGCCATTGATCTCTTGGCTGCTTGTACGAAAGTAGTGAGTAATGACTCTGGTCTGATGCATATTGCTGCGGCAGTGAACACACCGATAGTTGCCGTTTATGGCTCTACGTCGCCAGGTTACACACCACCGCTCAGCCAAAAGGTACAGATAGTACATACCGACATAGAGTGCCGGCCCTGTTTTAAACGGGAATGTCCATACGGTCATCTTAAATGTCTGAAGGAACTGCCCCCAGCTCAGGTCTGGCAGGCATTATCAGCTCTTCAATAAAGACTAAAGCGGATAGCAGTGGTTATTTACTCAAGCCGTTGTTATCCGACATTGTTTATCCATCAACGCGGTAACAGCTGAAATGACATGTTGCGGTGTTAATTGGCGAAACAGTTCCTGATCATTATCATCCCGTTTTAACGTTGGTAATAACTGCTGTTTCTGCTGTTCGCCAAGTACATCCCAGACATCGATTGCTTGAAAACGTGGATGGTTAAGCGGATTGGCGATGTTTTTGGCTCCTGTCGGTGCCACTATAGTCAGTAATGGGATATCCAGTGCCTGCGCAATATGTCGGGGTCCTGTGTCGTTACCAACAAACAGCTGGCAATGACTCAGTAATCCGGCTAATTCCCGGATAGAAGCCGTATCGATGCGATCAAATACCATGGCTTGTAAATGAGCAGGTAATAAGTGACGTAATTGATAGTTATAGTCTCGCTCATTCGGTGCTGCATACACCAAAATCTGCGCACCGTACTGCTCAATCAGCCATTGCGCTAGTTGAGCAAAATAATCGATGGGCCAGCGTTTATAGCTCCCCAAAGAATTAACACCTAATGCAATCAGTGGGCGTTGCAGGTCAATGCCGGCAGCTGATAGTGTTTTCTTCGCCAGCTCCTTCTCAATATCTGACAACCAGAGATGATAATTGCGATCTTCTTTCGCCAGCTTAAGCGGTTTCAATAATGAAAACCGATCATCCAGCATAGAACAATTACCTTGATGTTCGGTATCCAAACCAAAACGAACAACCCGGTTATGTCCTAACCGCCATGGAAAAGAATCAAAACCAATGCGCGTCTTAGCACCACTGAACAAACAGGTCAGTAATCCAATCATTTGCCCCTGGCTATTAATGACGACATCATAGTGCTGCTGACGTAATTGCATCATCAAGCGCCAGAGATAACGCCAGTTATTGCGCTGTGATTTATCAATGATGATCAACTTATCAATACAGGGATCACCTTGTGCCATTCCAGCACAATAGTCCATTACCAGATAATGCACTTCGCTGGTGGGATCATTCTTCTTTAAATTATCGCACAGTGCCGTAGATACCAATACATCACCGATTTGTTTGGTCTGCACTACCAAATATCTCACAACACTTGATCCCTTTACCGCTATCTTCATAAAAAACACAACTGCACATTAAGTGATGATTGTGACATGTTTATGTAAAAAAGTGCCTCCCCGGTGAGCTAAAAATAGGAAAAAACAGAGGTGAATCACGCAGATACCTTTTACAAAGAAGTGTTTCATATCTAGTTTGTTGTTTTACAATTTTTATCGTGATCCGCATAATACGCCATCGTTAATTTGTTCAGTCCAGCCATGCCTCTTTTTTCTGTGCCACCGAAAGCCCTGTGCCTGATCCGTCTTTCTGCCATTGGTGACTGTGTTCATGCTGTTGCGATGGTACAAGCCATTCAACGTCAATGGCCTCAGACCCGTATTGTCTGGATCATGGGCAAATTAGAAGCACAATTGCTGGGTGATCTACCTGGTATTGACGTGCTCCCTTTTGATAAAAAAGCAGGATTTCGCGGATATTGGCAAATCTGGCGCCAACTACGGCATATCCGGTTTGATGCTTTACTGCATATGCAAAGTGCGTTGCGGGCCAGTCTATTGCGATTGGGAATCAAAACCAAAACCACGTTAGGTTTTGATCAAGAACGTGCCGGTGATGGTCAGCAATATTTCACGAATTACAAAGTAAAATCACCAGAATCCCCTCATGTACTTGACGGTTTTATGGCTTTTGCACAAGAACTGGGTATTAGTGATCTGACGCCTCAATGGTTTATCCCTACCTCAGACATCGATGATGATTGGGCTCGAAAACAAATTGATGGCAAACCGACCCTCTTGATTAGCCCCGCAGCAAGTAAAGCATTTAAAAACTGGACGACTGCGGGTTATGCCGCACTGGCAGACTATGCGGCCAGCAAAGGTCTGCAAGTTTTCCTGTGCGGCGGGCCAAGTACAATAGAGCAAAGCATGGCACAGGAAATAATCCGCCAATGCCAAAGCAAGCCACAGAATTTGATTGGTAAAACAAACCTAAAACAACTAATGGCGTTAATAAAGCAATCACATATGGTCTTGGCACCAGATACCGGTCCTACACATATGGCAACTGCAGCAGGAGTGCCTGTACTTGGTTTATATGCCCACCATAATCCACAGCGTACCGGCCCTTATCACTGTCGAGAGTATGTAGTCAGTGTTTATGAACAATTCATCACGCAACAAACCGGCAGATCGCTGTCTGAATTAGCCTGGCGTACCCGGCTTAAAGATGACCGGGCAATGCAACAGATCAGTATTGAGCAGGTTAAACTCGCATTTGATAAATTACTTGCCGCTTTCCCATTAGCGCCCCCACAGGATCAAGCATGAATAAAGCAACCATTGCCGCTGTTTTGATTGTCAAAAATGAAGGTGAAAATTTGCGCGCCTGCTTGCAATCCGTTGCGGACTGGGTGGATGAAATTATTATTCTCGATTCCGGTAGTAGTGATAACACCGCAGAAATTGCCGCTGAATTTAATGCTCGGTATGACATAGAACCACTTTGGCAGGGATATGGCCGACAACGTCAGATGGCGCAGCAACGCGTCACTGCCGATTGGTGCTTCTGGCTGGATGCCGACGAACGCGTAACATCTGAACTACGACAAAATATCGAAGCCGTCTTGCAACAACCAAATAATAACGCTGCTTATACCATCCCGCGACTGAACTGGGTTTTTGGTCGCTATATTCGCCATTGCGGCTGGTATCCAGACCGAGTGATCCGGTTATATCCAACCAAATTGACCAGCTATAACTCCGCATTAGTGCATGAAAAAGTAGAAATTACCACTAGTATGCAGCTTCAACCTTTACAAGGGGATCTGCTACATATCCCTTACAAAGATTTAGAACATTATCTGGTGAAGTCGGCCCGGTATGCAAAAGCATGGGCTGATGGCAGAGAGGCTAAGGGGAAAAGTAGCAGTTTATTGCAAGGTCTACTACATGCTATTGGCTGCTTTAGCCGGATGTATATACTGCGGGCTGGTTTTCTCGATGGTAAGGCCGGCTTCTTACTTTCAGTTTTATCAGCACACTCCACTTTCGTGAAATATGCTGATTTGTGGCTACGCAGTCAAAATAAACAGAGTAAATAATATTTACCGCCAGCAGAAGTTAGTTAGTGCATCCAGCCGCACCACCAAAGTCGGATGGCTTCTGCACATTGTGACATATTCAGCAGCCCCATGTTCTGTTCGCTGAATTCACCCGCTGGCGGTGAAAAGGCCAGGTGCCGCCCTTCACTATTTAATGGGCGCCAACGCAGAGGTGTCGCAGAACGGCGTTGGGGAAAAAAACCAACCGTTGGCACATCCAGTGCAGAAGCCATATGCAATGGCCCAGTGCTGCCAGCAATAAACAATTCAGCATTCGCCAATACCTGAGCAAAACGAACTAAACCATCGCGAGAAACATAAACTGTAACAGGCACATCCATACCTCGCAGTAATTCAGCTAATTCATTGGTTTTTTCTTCTTCTCCCGGGCCAGCAGTTAACAAAAAGTGCCGTTCAGGATGATATTTATACAAACAAACAACCAGCTCTGCATATTGCACCACTGATAAATTATTCGCCGATCCACCACTACCACAATGCACCATCACCCATGACGACGACGGTGCTATATCTAATTTCTGAGCTGTTTCCAAGCGAGTTTGTGCCAACAACTCTATTGGAAAAACTAAATATGGTGCTTCTGGTTCAACGATATTTAAGTGATGATCCGCTAAAAAAAGACGAATCAGGTCGAGATTATACTGATATTCAGGCTTTTCTGAGAAAGACCTTCGCTGTGTCAAACGATGATTGTAGAAGAACTGAGCCAGCTTCGTAGCGGGAGCCAAACGGTAAGGAATTTTAGCTCGCCATAATAACCAACCAATTCGCCCGGTTGAAAACAGGGTAATTGCTGCGTCAAATTGACCTTTAATCTGTGTCAATAACGACGCTTGCTGTTCTTTAGAGGCGTTCTTACCGGGATCAATGATAACTTCATCAATCCAAGAACATAATTGTGCTAATGGGGCGGTATAACTAGGAACCAAAGCCGTGATGTGACAATCACAAGACTGCTTTAACATAGCAAAACTGGGCCAGGCCAGCATAAAATCGCCAATCTTATCATTTCGCACGACCAGTATTCGCATATCTGCTCCTGTAGCCCGCATAGCAAAAAGCCCTGAGCGTCAGCTCAGGGCTTTTCAAATTATTGGCGGAGTGGACGGGACTCGAACCCGCGACCCCCGGCGTGACAGGCCGGTATTCTAACCGACTGAACTACCACTCCGCACTTTTCTCTCTATGCTCGCTCAACCGTTGTCACCCAGTCAAGGTCTTCACATCAATTAGGAGCCTGGCAGTGTCCTACTCTCACATGGCGAATGCCACACTACCATCGGCGCTACAACGTTTCACTTCTGTGTTCGGCATGGGTACAGGTGGTTCCATCGCGCTATTGCCGCCAGGCATATTCGGTTTACTTATCGCTGCTTGTGTTATCTCTCTCAGCAATAAGTCTTGGAAAGCTGTCCAACTATCTCTAGTCAGTTTATCTATCAGTTCATCAATCAAACAAGCGCTTCAAAACTACTTGGGTGTTGTATGGTTAAGCCTCTCGGGTCATTAGTATGAGTTAGCTCAATGTATCACTACACTTACACACCTCACCTATCAACGTCGTAGTCTTCAACGGCCCTTCAGAGGACTTATAGTCCTAGGGATGACTCATCTCGTGGCAAGTTTCCCGCTTAGATGCTTTCAGCGGTTATCTTTTCCGAACTTAGCTACCGGGCAGTGCCATTGGCATGACAACCCGAACACCAGCGGTTCGTTCACTCCGGTCCTCTCGTACTAGGAGCAACCCCACTCAATCATCCAACGCCCACGGCAGATAGGGACCGAACTGTCTCACGACGTTCTGAACCCAGCTCGCGTACCACTTTAAATGGCGAACAGCCATACCCTTGGGACCAACTTCAGCCCCAGGATGTGATGAGCCGACATCGAGGTGCCAAACACCGCCGTCGATATGAACTCTTGGGCGGTATCAGCCTGTTATCCCCGGAGTACCTTTTATCCGTTGAGCGATGGCCCTTCCATTCAGAACCACCGGATCACTATGACCTGCTTTCGCACCTGCTCGACCTGTCCGTCTCGCAGTTAAGCGGGCTTATGCCATTGCACTAACCTCACGATGTCCGACCGTGATTAGCCCACCTTCGTGCTCCTC
>NZ_OY781387.1:0-37500 GCF_963676665.1 uncultured Tolumonas sp. | reverse complement strand
CTTCTCGGCTGGAATACAACACCAGAATACGTTTAGTCATGAGTTTGATTCATCCTCTGATTAGCTCTGCTTATATTAGCAAGCTTTCCTTTTATATATACCATGCAACAAAAAGTTCAATTGGAACCGGTTGCAGATACAATCTGCAATTTAGCCGTACGTTCTTTGCCGTTTTCTTGCTTTTTCGCAACATAATGTGTTCAATTCTTGCATTGCAGAATTGTACGAAGGTTGTTCATGGCTAAAGGTAAACCCATTCTGATTGTGGATGATGATCAGGAAATCAGGGAATTATTGAAAGAGTACCTGACGCGTGCTGGTTTTGATGTTTTGACTGCCGGCGATGGTGTCGAAATGTACCAGCAACTGGCACTGGCTACACCCGAGTTGATCATTCTGGATATTATGATGCCAGGTGATGATGGTTTCAGCCTGTGTCAGCAGATCCGCCGCAAATCACAAGTACCGATTATTATGCTCACTGCAGCTTCTGATGAAGCAGATCGAGTGATTGGTCTGGAATTGGGTGCGGATGACTACATTGCGAAACCCTTTAGCCCACGTGAATTGATGGCACGTATTAAAGCCTTATTACGACGCGCTGAATTCCGTCAACCAGAAAAAGAAGTGGTTTCTGGTCGTAAACTGAAATTTGCTGGCTGGACGCTGGACTCAAGAACACAACTGCTGACGCACGATGATGGCTCTAGCATCGATCTGACTGGCAGTGATTTCATTTTATTGCACCTCTTTTTACAACATCCGGGACAAATTCTGGATCGCGATGCAATTAGTGATGCCACCCGAGGGCGTGAATCGTTGCCAATGGAACGTGGTATTGATGTGCAAATCAGCCGTTTACGCCAGAAATTGGGGGATAACGGTAAAGGGCCTCGCATTATCAAAACCATTCGTGGCAGCGGCTATATGCTGATTGCAGATGTTGTACATGAAGACTAGCTGGTTACGTCGCTTTTTTTCATTGTTTGTGCCGCGATCGTTGTTATCGCGGATGTTAGTTTTGTTGCTGCTGGCGATTGTATTAGCCCAAAGCCTGATTTCCGGTATTTGGATGCAGCAACTGGAAAAGCGAGAATTAGAGGGCATGCTGGCAGCAACCCGTGACCTGGCTAATTCGGCAGCCTCCACCGTAAGTTTCTTTAAATCGCTGCCCTTGCAATATCGCCCGATTGCTTTAGATCAGTTACGTAATATGGGTGGCAGTCGTTTTTTTGTTTCACTAAACAAAGAAGAAATCCGGCTAAATGGCATTCCTGATAGCCCGAAAAAACAAGTGGTACTAAAAGAAGTTAATCAGACGCTACTGCATAAACTCGGACAGAGTATGCAGATCAAGACAGATTTTTCGTACCCCGCCGAATTGCATGTTTTTAATAATGAAACGTTGCTATCAGATATACCTCCCTCCTGGTCGCGTTATACCTTATTAATGGAGCCGATTAATCCGCCTATTATGGTGACGCAGATCAAGCTAGAAAATGGCGACTGGTTGTATTTGGCCGCGTTATTACCAGCCCCCTATATGACACTGGATGAAGACGTGGTTTCACCACATCAATTTCGTTTCATTATTCTGCTGACCATTATTCTATTCCCGTTCACCTTTGCGCTGGTACGCTGGCAAACACGTCCGTTACGCCATTTAGCAGCGGCAGCAGTCAGTCTGGGGAAAGATATTGATCAACCGCCGTTACCGGAAGCCGGCGCCAGTGAAATTGTCGCGGTGACCCGGGCGATCAATATTATGCAGCAGCGGATCCGCCGTTATATCAGCGATCGCGAAAAGCTGTTCAGTTCGATTTCCCACGATTTGAAAACACCGATTACCCGGTTGCGCCTGCGCGTGGAGTTACTCGATGACGATACGCAGTTTGCTAAATTCAGCAAAGATCTGGATGACCTCGAGATGATGGTCAAGGGCGCACTTCAGACGGTGAAAGACACCCACATCCACGAAAATATTGAAGAGATCGACATTAATCAGCTGTTGGCGGGCATGGCGGAAGACTACAACTTGCTCGATCCACATCTGACGATTGAAGGCCATTGCAAATACTTATATCGCGGTAAACCACTGGCGCTAAAACGCTGTATCGCCAATTTGATTGATAACGCGATTAAATATGGTGATCAAGCTCGCGTGATCGTGATGGATGATTTGGAAAAAAACAGCAAAACCAACATGCTATACCTCTACGTCATTGATGAAGGCCCAGGCTTGCCGGAGCAGCAGTTGGAAAAGGTGTTTGAGCCTTATTACCGACTAGCACAAGATAGCAGCGGTAATGGCCTTGGTTTGGGGATTGCACGCAGTATTGCCCGCGCTCATGGTGGCGATTTAGTGTTGGAAAACCGTTTACACGGTGGCTTACAAGCCATTCTTTCCTTGCCAAGGAATTGATAATGACCCTCCGTTCTTACCTTGTTTCCAGTTTGATGCTGTCACTGGTATCTGTCTCTGCAATGGCTTCGTCAGTTGAAGTATTGCATTGGTGGACCGCCGGTGGCGAAGCCAAAGCCGCCGGAGTATTACGCAGCTACTGGCAGGCATTGGGCAATGAGTGGCAGGATTCCGCCATTTCCGGTGGTGGCGGCAAATCAGCCATGACAGTATTAAAAAGCCGCGCCCTCTCTGGTACTCCACCAGAAGCTGCACACCTGAAAGGTAGTGAACTGCAAGAGTGGGCTGCGTTGGGCTTCTTACGTAATCTCGATAACGTTGCGCAGCAAAACGGCTGGGAACAGGTGTTGCCTGAGTTTGTGCAGCACAGTGTGCAGTCAAAAGGTCATTATGTTGCGGTACCGATCGGCATTCACCGCGTCAATTGGTTGTGGGTTAACCCGAAAGTGTTTCAACGCCTGCAACTCACGCCACCTGCAACCTGGTCTGAGTTATTAGTTGTTGCCAAAAAACTAAAACAAGCCGGCATTACGCCGTTGGCGATTGGCGATGATCAATGGCAATTGGCGATTTTGTTTGAAGCGATTGTATTGGGTGAAGGCGGCAGTGATTTTTACCGCCGAGCGTTTATTCAGTTGGATCAAACCGCGTTGCAAAGCGACACCATGCAGCATTTACTGGAGCTGTTCCACCAGCTACGGGAATATATTGCAGATGACTACGGTGGCACAAACTGGAATCAAGCGACACACATGCTGATCGAAGGCTCAGCCGCCATGCAGTTAATGGGCGACTGGGTAAAAGGTGAACTGACTGCGGCAAACGTGGTACCAGGCAAAGATATTCTTTGTTTACCAGCACCCGGCACTGACGGCAAATTCAGTTACAATCTCGATTCGATAGCGATGTTTGATGTGCAAAGTCAGCAGAAACAACAAGCGCAGTTGCAACTAGTGAACATGATCATGACTTCCGATTTTCAGCATGCCTTTAATCGGGTAAAAGGGTCTATTCCGGTGTTAAATAACCAGACGCTGACGGATTTTGACCAGTGTGCGCAACATTCTGCTCAACAGTTACAACAAGCCATTAAACAACAGGAATTGGTGCCGAGCATGGCTGAAGGCATGGCGAATTCTAGCTATGTCCGACAGGCCATCGGTGATGTATTAGCGGGTTATTTCAATAATCCGGATGGCGATGCCAAACGGGCTGCCCGCCAGCTGGCGCGGGCGGTACTCTCTGCGCAACGTTAATGATATGCTTTATGTGGATAGTTGATTCACAGGAGCAAACATGACTTTTTCGGCAGATGACATCAACCAGACTCTGGATGCCAGCGGCTTGCGCTGCCCGGAACCAGTGATGATGGTGCGTAAAACCGTGCGGTTGATGCAAGACGGCGAGACATTGCTGGTGATTGCCGATGATCCGGCGACAGTGCGCGATATTCCCAGTTTCTGCCGTTTCATGGATCACACCCTGTTAGCCAGTGAAACCGAACAACCGCCCTATCGCTATCTGATCCGTAAAGGGTTGAACTAATCTCAACCCTTCCATCTCGCTCAATTTTATCTGTGGCTTAGATCTCGTAGTGCAATGGTGTTTGAACTTCACCGGTTGCAAAGACTTGCGCCTGAATATCGCTGATCGCCAATGATGGGTTACAGATCTGCAGAAAACGCCAGGCAAAATTGGGTTGGAACTTACCCTTTTTCAGTCCAAACCAAGCGGTATTGGCGGGAAACAGATGCTCGGCATTGATACGCACTAAATTACTGTCTTTAACCGAATCAATCGCCATATCCGCCAGAATACCGACGCCTAAACCCAGCTCCACATAGGTTTTGATCACATCAGAATCTTGTGCACTCAAGACGATATCCGGCTCAATATCGGCCATTGCAAACGCGGCATCAATTTTAGTCCGCCCGGTTAAGCCGGATTGATAAGTCACCAATGGCCACGCGCTGAGATCTTCCAGCGTTACCTGTGGCAATTCCGTTAATGGATGGCCACGCGGCACTAAGATGGCGTGATGCCAACTGTAATAAGGAAACGCCGCGATCTCTTCGTAATCGGCCATCAATTCACTGGTGAGACCAATATCCGTTTCACCGTTAAGCAGCATGGAAACTATTTCGCTTGGGCTACCCTGATGCAACACCAGTTGTACTTGCGGATATTGTGTCCGGAACTCTTTGATGATGCCCGGTAACGCATAACGCGCCTGCGTATGGGTGGTAGAAACATGTAACCGCCCGCGATCGCTGTTGGCAAAATTATCGGCCAAACGGCGGATATTATTCGCTTCAGTCAGAATACGCTCGGCCATGGTGAGCAGCGCTTTACCCGGTTCGGTCATCCCTAACAGACGTTTCCCGCGGCGGATAAACAACTCCACACCCAGCTCATCTTCCAGCTCTTTGATATGCCGACTGACACCCGATTGTGAGGTATACAGCGTATTCGCCACTTCGGTCAGGTTGAAATGGCAGCGGGCTGCTTCGCGGATAATCTTGAGCTGTTGAAAATTCAAGCCACACGTTCCTTAGTTTCAGACTGATAGAGCTGCGTTTGTCGCGCCACCAGTCGTACTGATAATCCTGGACGTAACTCTAACACAGCCACCTGCTCACGTGGCACATCGACTTCAATCAAGGTGCGTGCGACACCATTATTTGCGGAAACTTCGACACGATACGCACCTCCAAACGGTAAAATTCGCACGACAGTCGCCGGAATACCATGCGGAATGTTGGCTGGTAGTAGTTCAAGTTCATGCGGGCGCACATACGCAATAGCTTGGGTATCGGTAGTTGCCAGACCGGACATTTGTTCGGTTAGCGTGGCACCAGACACTTCCAGTTGTCCACTTTGCAGATGGCCGTGGAACAGGTTAACCGTGCCCAAGAAACGGTGTACAAATTCAGTCGCCGGCTTTTCGTACACTTCCTGCGGTGTACCAAATTGCTCAATTTTGCCAGCATTCATCAGCACCACCCGATCGGCCACTTCCAACGCTTCTTCCTGATCGTGGGTCACGAACAGGCTGGTCACGTGCAGTTCATCGTGCAGACGGCGTAACCAGCGGCGTAACTCTTTACGTACTTGCGCATCTAGTGCACCGAAGGGTTCGTCCAGCAACAGCACTTGCGGCTCAACCGCCAATGCACGCGCTAACGCCACTCGTTGCCGCTGACCACCAGAAAGCTGGGTCGGATAACGATCGGCGACATGTCCCAGTTGCACCAGTTCCAACAGCTGTTTTACTTTCTGTTGAATAACATTTTCATTCGGACGCACTTTGCGTGGTTTAACCCGCAGTCCGAATGCCACGTTTTCAAAAATAGTCATATGGCGGAACAGTGCATAATGCTGGAATACAAAACCAACATTACGTTCACGGACATGCAATTCTGACGCATCAGCGCCATTTAACAGAATACGACCACTATCGGCTTGTTCAAGCCCGGCGATAATACGCAATAACGTGGTTTTACCACAACCCGACGGCCCCAGCAGCGCCACCAGCTCCCCGGAAGGGAAAGTGATGTTGATGTCATGCAACGCAGCAAACTGGTTGAAGCGTTTCTCGATATGCTCTACCTGAATACTCATGACTTACATCTCCTCAATTAACGATGGCGCAAGCGGCTTAACAACGTGTCCGCCAGCAAGGTAAACAAACCAAACAGCGCCAGCAGTGACGCTACCGCAAATGCAGCGTTGGTCTGGTACTCGTTATATAAAATTTCAATATGCAGCGGCAGCGTATTGGTCTGCCCACGAATATGGCCGGAAACCACCGATACAGCACCAAATTCACCGACCGCACGGGCAGTACATAAGATCACGCCGTATAACAAACTCCAGCGAATACCCGGTAAGGTGACTCGCCAGAAAGTCTGCCAGCCATTGGCGCCCAATACCTGTGCGGCCTCTTCTTCTTCCGCGCCACGCGCTTCCATCTGAGGTAACAGTTCACGCACCACAAAGGGAACTGTGATAAACATGGTCGCCAGAATGATGCCGGGAGTATTAAAAATAACGTGCAGATCATGGGCCTGCAGCCATTCACCAAACCAACCCCGGTTGCCGAATAACAGCACAAACATCAGACCGGCAATGACTGGTGACACCGAAAAAGGTAGATCAATCAAGGTGATCAGCGCCTGCCGACCACGAAACCGGAAACGCCCAATCGCCCAAGCCGCGGTTAAGCCAAAAATAACATTCATGGGAACTGAGCAAATGACCGTAAACAAGGTCAGGCGTAATGCCGCCAACGCATCGGTATCCGCTAAACTTTGCCAGAAAAAGACCACACCTTTTGCCAGCGCCTGAGTGAAAACCACAGCTAAAGGAAGTAACAACAGAGCAGCAAACCAGCCCGCACCGATGAGAATGAGCAGATAACGAACCCAACGCGGTTCCGTGGTAATTGGATTCATTAGCGGGCTCCTCCCAGACGCTGCCAGCTCCATGCTTGCAACTGGTTAATCAACAACAGCAGAACAAAAGAGATACCCAGCATCACCGTAGCAATCGCTGCCGCACCGGCATAGTCGTACTCTTCCAGATGGCTCATGATCATCAACGGCGCAATCTCTGACACCATTGGTAAGTTACCGGCGATAAAAATAACTGAACCGTATTCCCCTACGGCACGGGCAAACGCCAAAGCAAAGCCGGTTAATGCCGCTGGCACTAAAGCGGGAAAAATGATTTTTTGGAAGGTGATCCAACGATTGGCGCCGAGACAAGCGGCGGCTTCTTCCAACTCGCGCTCATGTTCTTTCAAAACTGGCTGCATGGTGCGCACCACAAATGGCAAACCAATGAAGGTCAGTGCAATCACCACACCGATCGGGTTAAACGCCAATTTGATGCCGTAAGGCGCGAAATAGTGGCCAATCCAGCCGTTACCCGCAAAAATGGCAGACAACGCAATACCGGATACCGCCGTAGGCATGGCAAACGGTAAGTCGATCAGTGAATCCATGATCCGTTTGCCAAAAAATTCATAACGCACCAGCGTCCAGGCAATAATGGAACCAAACAACGTATTCAGCAGCGCCGCGATCGCCGCCGCGCCAAAACTGAGTTTGAAGGAAGCAATGACCCGCGGATTACTAATCACTTGCCAGAACTGGCTCATATCTTGTTTAGTCACACTGTAGAGCACCAGTGCCGACAACGGCAGCAGCACCATCAGACTGAGATATAACAGGCTGAAACCTAAGGTTGGGGCAAACCCCGGCAGAACGGAATGAGATCGAAAACGCATGACTACTTCCTCACAATACAGTGCATGTCACACCGTTATATGCGTATTGTTGAGATTCTTTGGCTTTAAAACAAATAAGAAAAAAAGCAATCTATATCCAGTTTTTGAATATAGATAATTAAATGAAAAATAAGGGGAAACAACGCAAAAAATTAAGCCGCTTTAGCCAATTGCTGACAATGCCAACACAGCAACTCCAACCCTTCCGGCCACTCGCCATGACCTGATTCCGCATTGATATGACGCAACGGACCTAACAAACTTAGCGGTAAGCTCCAGCGTTGGCTCCATAGACAAATGCGATCCAATGACATCCAAGGGTCATTACTGCTGGCAATAATACGACCTGGCACTGACGTCGGATGGTAAATCAGCCCTTCTTGCACCCCCAATAGTTCGGGGTCAGCAGGCGCCACTAAAAACAGTGAGTTTATTTTTTCCGGTAATTGCGTGGCGGCATACAAGCTGGCCAAACAACCAAACGAGTGAGCCACTATGGTTAATGGCTCTTGGCTGTCTTGTAATGCAGCGAGCACCGGCGCGGCCCAGCGATGCAGATCGGGGGTTGTCCAATCGGCTTGCTGAATGCGTAACCAATCCGGGTGCTGTTGATGCCACAAGGTCTGCCAATGCTGTGGACCACTGTCATACAAACCGGGAACGAGCAGAATATTGTTCATCGCTGTACTCTTACTTAAAACAGACAGCCCCACCGTGATGTGAAGCTGTGTGGTGACTAAAGGAATTTACTGGCCTGGTTGGTACAACTGGTCAAACGTACCGCCACTGGCAAAATGACGTTGCTGCGCCTTGGCCCAGTCGCCTTCCAGTTCACGAATGGTGAATAATTTAACCGGAGAAAATTGCTGCGCGAACTCTTTGGCAATCAAAGGGTTACTAGGGCGATAAAAATGTTTACCGGCAATACGCTGCGCATCATCCGAATACAGATGTTCAACATAGGCTTTAGCTACCGCTTCGGTACCGTGTTTTTTCGCGACTTGATCAACCACCGCCACCGGCGGTTCCGCCAGAATAGATTCTGACGGCGTGATCAGTTCAAACTGATCTTTGCCTAACTCATTGAGCACCAGATAAGCTTCGTTTTCCCACGCAATCAATACATCGCCGAGGCCGCGCTCCACAAAACTGGTGGTGGCACCACGCGCGCCTGAATCGAGCACTTTCACGTTTTTGAATAACTTACTGATGTAATCGCGGGCGCCCTGCTCGGTGCCAGTTTTATGTAACGCATAACCCCAGGCTGCCAGATAGTTCCAGCGCGCACCGCCTGAAGTTTTCGGGTTCGGTGTCACCACTTCGACATCCGGACGGATCAGATCCGCCCAGTCTTGGATATGTTTCGGGTTATTTTTGCGCACCAGAAATACGATGGTAGAGGTAAACGGTGAAGCATGATTGGGTAATTTACTTTCCCAATCAGGGGCAACCAGACCTTGTTGCGCAACCTTATTAATGTCTTGTGCCAATGCTAATGTGATGACATCGGCATCCAGCCCTTCAATGACGGCGCGCGCCTGTTTGCCCGAACCGCCATGCGACTGACTGACATTAACGCTATCGCCATGTTCCTGCTGCCAGAATTGTGAAAAGGACTTATTGTAATCCTGATAGAGCTCACGAGTTGGATCGTAAGAAACATTCAGCAGTTTTACTTCTGCAGCGGGTACGGTTTGCGTGGTTAATGTTGCTAACAATCCGGCGACTAACAATACTGATTTTTTCATGGCGAACTCCTTCACAACGCATGAGCGTAAAATGCAGGAAGCGCGCCCCAAACAGAACTAAATAGATTCGCTTTAATTATCCAAAAAAAGCATAAAGGAACCCTGTTTCTGGCTAACTACACCCACCGGCGCAATTTCAGCCATAACAAAATACTGCCGGCAATGGTTAATAATAACAGGCAAAAACTAATAAACCCCCACGGTGAGGTATTCCCCGGAATACCGCCAAGATTCACCCCCAACAAACCAGTAAAAAAAGACAACGGCAAAAAAACCATCGCAAACAGCGACATAATATAGGTTCGCCGGTTCATGGCTTCGGTCATTAAGGCATTGATTTCATCGGCTAACAATGATGTCCGCGCGATACTGGCATCCAAATCTTCCAGCCAGCGCCCCATACGATCAGCGATATCGTGTAAACGCCGGAGATCATCTTTCTCCAACCAAGCAATCTTTTCATTCGCCAAACGGCTAAACACATCCCGCTGAGGCGCTAAGTAACGGCGTAAGACAATCAATTGCCGGCGGATTTCAACCAATTCGCGCCGGGAGTTAATCTTTTGCTCCAGAATTTCATCTTCCAGCCGGACAATTTTATCCATCATTTCATCGATAAAATCCCCGGCCTGTTCGGCTAAGTTTTCACAGACATCGACCAGCCAATCGGCCGTAGAGCGCGGCCCCAAACCTTGCCGTAAATTCCGCACGACCTGCTCAACGGCATACACGCGACGATGACGGGTAGAGACAATTAATTTATCGGTAATAAAGAAACGGATCGCCACCATCTGATCGGGGCGCTGCCCTTCATTGTGGTTAATGCCCCTTAACGTCAGTAACAACCCATCATTCACTTTGACCAATTTAGGCCGGTTACTCTCACCCAACAGCGACTCACGCACGACATCCGGTAACAATGGCGAATGACGTAACCACTCTTTCGCGCTTTCCGCCGAATAATCCAGATGTAACCAGCAACGTTCTGTCGGCACTGAACCACCGGCAGACAATTTATGGTACCGCCCGTTGGCATCCAGCTGTAAAGCCAATACCGGTTCTGCCGGAACCAACGCCTTCGGCTGATGCAGTGATTTAGGACTAACATGAAATGGTAATTGATCTGACATACTTTACCTTATTGTCAGGAAGCGGTTTTTTCGCAGATACGATGCCACGGACAATCAATCAAATGATCGTTGACCATGCCCACAGCCTGCATAAATGCGTAACAAATCGTTGGGCCGACGAATTTAAAACCGACTTTTTTCAGCGCCTTCGACATCGCCTCTGCTTGTGGTGTCGTCACGGGTATCTCTTTCGCATGCTGCCAATGATTGATCACGGGTTTCCCGTCAACAAACTGCCATAACCAATCCGAAAACACCAAACCTTGCTGCTGTAAGGCCAGATAACAGCGCGCATTCTGTCTAATAGCATTAATTTTTAGCCGATTGCGAATAATCGATGGATCGTTCATCAATAATTCTAGCTTTTGCTCATCAAATTCAGCCAGCAGCACCGGATCAAAATCAGCAAAGGCGGCATAGTATGCAGGTATCCGTTTCAGAATGGTTAACCACGATAACCCCGCTTGTTGCCCTTCCAAGCAAAGCATAGCGAACAATTTCCGATCATCATATTCCGGACGACCCCACTGCTGGTCGTGATAAGCAATATAGTCTGGATCAGACATGATCCAGGCACAATGTCGTTCCATACGCACTCCACGGCACAATTTGCCTATATTCCCGCCGGTTACAGGGTTATACTTCCCGAGTTTATCCGCGCAGTATTCACTGACTAATCAAGCGTATTATCTATCATGCAGAAATTTGATATTAAAACATTTCAGGGACTCATTTTATCCCTGCAAGATTACTGGGCCCGCCAGGGTTGTGTGATTTCACAACCGCTCGATATGGAAGTGGGCGCAGGTACTTCACATCCAATGACCTTTTTACGGGCTATTGGTCCGGAGCCGATGAACTGCGCTTACGTGCAGCCATCCCGCCGTCCGACCGATGGTCGCTACGGGGAAAACCCGAACCGCCTGCAACATTATTACCAGTTTCAGGTCATTCTGAAGCCATCACCTGACAATATTCAGGAATTATATCTGGGTTCGTTACGTGAGCTGGGCTTTGACCCGTTGGTCCACGATATTCGCTTCGTGGAAGACAACTGGGAAAACCCAACACTGGGTGCTTGGGGCTTAGGCTGGGAAGTCTGGCTAAACGGCATGGAAGTCACTCAGTTCACCTACTTCCAACAAGTGGGTGGCTTAGAGTGTTCACCCGTCACGGGCGAAATCACTTACGGTCTGGAACGTCTGGCGATGTATATCCAAGGCGTTGATAGTCTGTACGATCTGGTTTGGGCTGATGGCCCGCTGGGTAAAGTGACCTATCGTGACGTGTTCCACCAAAATGAAGTGGAACAATCCACTTACAACTTTGAACACGCTGACGTGCCGTTCCTGTTCCAGTTGTTCGATCAATGCGAAAAAGAGTGCCAGCATTTGCTGAATCTGGAACTGCCGCTGCCTCTGCCGGCTTATGAACGTATTCTGAAAGCGGCACATGCCTTTAACCTGCTGGATGCCCGTCACGCGATTTCCGTGACTGAGCGTCAACGCTACATTCTGCGTATCCGGGCTCTTTCTAAAGCGGTGGCGGAAGCCTACTACGCCGCGCGCGAACGTCTCGGTTTCCCGATGTGCAAAGCAACTCAAGCGTAAAGGTATAAGCAAATGGCAACTGAAAACTTTTTAATTGAACTGGGCACGGAAGAGCTACCACCGAAAGCGCTGCGAAAACTCGCACAAGCCTTTGCTGACAACTTTACGGCGGAACTGGATAAAGCCGGTCTGGCCCATCAGGGCGTACAATGGTTTGCCGCACCTCGTCGTCTGGCACTGAAAGTAACTGCTCTGGCGGACAAGCAAGCTGACAAACAGGTTGAGAAACGCGGCCCGGCGGTATCGGCTGCATTTGATGCGTCAGGCACACCAACACCCGCCGCATCCGGTTGGGCAAAGTCGAACGGTATTGAAGTGGCACAGGCTGAACGTCTGGCGACCGACAAAGGCGAATGGCTGGTCTATCGTGCCAATGTTGCCGGTCAGGCCACTACTGAACTGCTGGGCACTATGGTTGCGACAGCATTAGCTGGCTTACCAATTCCAAAACCAATGCGTTGGGGTGCAAAACGCACACAATTTATCCGCCCGGTACATACCCTGTGTATGCTGTTTGGCGGTGAATTGGTGGCAGGTGAAGTGTTAGGTCTGCAGTCAGCACGCACCATCCGTGGCCATCGTTTCATGGGTGAAGCTGAATTTGAAATCAGCCATGCCGATCAATACCCTGCTTTGCTGCTGGAAAAAGGCAAAGTGCAAGCTGACTACGAAGCGCGTAAAGCGTTCATCAAAGCTGGCGCTGAAGCAGCGGCGAAACAGCTGGGCGGTATCGCTGATCTGGAAGATTCACTGCTGGAAGAAGTCACTTCGCTGGTGGAATGGCCAGTGATCCTGACTGCGAAATTTGAAGAAAAATTCCTGGCGGTACCTGCAGAAGCGCTGGTTTACACCATGAAAGGCGACCAGAAATATTTCCCAGTGTATGACGCGGCTGGCAAATTGCTGCCAAACTTCATCTTCGTCAGCAACATCGAATCGAAAGACCCAACTCAGATCATTCAGGGTAACGAACGTGTAGTGCGCCCGCGGCTGTCAGATGCGGAATTCTTCTTTAACACCGATAAAAAACACACCCTGGCTTCCCGACTGGAAAGTCTGGATACCGTGTTATTCCAGCAACAACTGGGCACGCTGAAAGACAAGTCCGTGCGTATCGCAGAACTGTCCGCCTTCATCGCTGCACAGATTGGTGCTGACGTGGAACATGCCACTCGTGCCGGTTTGCTGTCGAAGTGTGACCTGATGACCAACATGGTGATGGAGTTTACCGACACGCAAGGCGTGATGGGTATGCATTACGCACGTCACGATCACGAAGCGGAAGATGTGGCGGTAGCGTTAAACGAGCAGTACATGCCGCGCTTTGCCGGTGACAATCTGCCAAATGGTCTGGTGGCTTGTGCGGTGGCGATTGCCGACAAACTGGACAGCCTTGCCGGTATCTTTGGCATTGGTCAGGCACCAAAAGGTGATAAAGACCCGTTCGCGTTGCGTCGCGCTGCGATTGGTACACTGCGTATCATCGTCGAAAAACAGCTGGATCTGGATCTGGTCACCATCGTTGATAAAGCGGTTGAGCTGTACGGCAGTAAACTGACCAACAAGAAAGTCACTGACGAAGTGATCGACTTCCTGCTGGCGCGTTTCCGTGCCTCTTATCAGGAAGCCGGCATTGCTGTTGACGTTATTCAGGCTGTGCTGGCACGTCGCCCAACGCGCCCAGCCGACTTTGATGCGCGCGTCAAAGCGGTAAGCCATTTCCGCACACTGGATGCAGCACAAGCCCTCGCTGCAGCCAACAAGCGCGTCAGCAACATTCTGGCGAAGTTTGATGGCAAGCTGAAAGACAGCGTTGACTCAGCGTTGTTACAAGATGCCGCTGAACAGCAGTTAGCCGAGCAAGTTGCCAGCATGGAAATCAAACTGGCACCACTATTCGCTGCCGGTGAATACCAGCAAGCGTTGACGGAATTGGCTGCGCTGCGTGAAGCTGTCGATACCTTCTTTGATAAAGTCATGGTGATGGCTGATGATGAAGCGCTGAAGCTGAATCGTCTGACTCTGCTGGCGCGTCTGCAAGCCCTGTTCCTGCAAGCGGCGGATATCTCGCTATTGCAGCAATAACCGGTTCGTTGCAAAAATGATTAAAGGCCCGGTTTTCCGGGCCTTACTTTTTATCCCCATTTTTGTTTCACGTGAAACAGTGGGTTCAGTATTGAGAATATGGATATGCAATTTTCACAATTCGGCGAGAAATTCACTCGGTTGGCAGGTATCAGTCAACTAATGGACGATCTAAATCAGGGTCTGAAAAATCCGGAAGCTATCATGCTGGGTGGTGGTAACCCCGCCGCTATTCCTGAGATGGTGGAACTGTTTCGACAAGCGACCGCCCATCAACTGGAAAATGGCACTCTGCTTAAAGCCATGCTGAACTATGATGGTCCGCAAGGCCATGATGGTTTCCGCCACGCTCTCGCTGAATTATTTTGCAAGGAATATGGCTGGGCTATCACACCTGACCATATCGCACTGACCAACGGCAGTCAGAGTGCCTTTTTTTATTTGTTCAACTTGCTGGCGGGTGAATACGCTACGGGCCAGCAGAAAAAAGTGCTGTTCCCGCTGGCACCGGAATATATCGGTTATGCCGATGGCGGGCTGAGCGAAGATCAATTTGTCGCCTGCAAACCCCACATTGATTATCTGGACAACGGTCTGTTTAAATATCGCGTCGATTTTGATGCGCTGGAAGTGGGTGATGACATTGGTTTGATCTGTGTGTCGCGCCCAACCAACCCAACCGGCAATGTGTTGACCGATGATGAGATAGCACGATTAGATGAAATTGCTCAAGCGAAAGGCATTCCACTGCTGATCGACAATGCCTATGGCACCCCTTTTCCGCATATCATCTTCAGTGAAGTGACTCCGTTCTGGAATGACAACACGATCCTGTGTATGAGTTTGTCTAAACTCGGCTTGCCCGGCTTACGCTGCGGTATTGTGATCGCCGATCCAAAAATCATCCAGGCAATGGGTAACATCTCCGGCATTATCAATTTAGCCCCCAGCGGTGTTGGCCCAGCCTTGATGCAGCACTGGTTAGAGTCTGGCGATATTCTGCGTTACAGCGCAGATATTATTGCACCCTATTACCAGCGCAAAGCTCAACAAGCGGTTGAGTGGTTACAACAGGCCATTCCAGCACCAAAATTGCGGATCCATAAACCGGAAGGTGCACTGTTTTTATGGCTGTGGTTTGACGGGTTACCCATTTCTTGCCAGCAACTCTATGAAAAACTAAAACAACGCGGTTTAATTATCGTTCCCGGTCATTATTTTTTCCCGGGTTTGCCGGATAAAGAATGGCAGCATCAGTATGAATGCATTCGTCTGAATTACGCGCAACCAGAAGAAAAAGTGAAACAAGGCATTGCTATACTGCAACAGGTCATCAACGAACTATAACTAACGCTTACTTTGCACAGGATTGAAAACCATGACAGGTATGATCAACTCGCTACCATTGGATGAGTTTCACCGCATACTGGATATCCTGCAAACGATAGATGTCGGTTTAGTTGTGTTAGACCATAACTATCAGATCACGCTGTGGAACGGTTTTATGGAAAACCACAGCGGTTACAATCTCAGTCAACTGGCTGAACATAATGTTTTTCACTATTTTCCTGAACTGGCCGAGGAATGGTTACGTCAGAAAGTAGAAGCCGTATTCACGCTACGTTGTGCCAGTTTTATCTCTTGGGAGTTACGGCCCTATCTGTTTAACTTCCCGGCTAGCCGCCCCTTTACCGGCATGAGTGATGTTATGTATCAGAATGTCACTATCATGCCGTTAGTTTCGCGACATGGTGATATCAGCCACGTTTGTCTCATCATTTACGATGTCACTGATACTGCGACCAGCAAACAGGCCTTACAAGAAGCCAATCAGCAACTGACAACACTCTCGATTACCGATCGCTTAACCGGTTTGTATAACCGCGGTTATTGGGAGGAATGTCTGCGCAATGAATTTAATCGTTATCACCGCACCGGCAAAGTCAGCACGCTAATGATGCTGGATATAGATTTCTTCAAGAAAGTTAACGATACCTATGGGCACCTTGCCGGCGATGAAGTCTTACGCCGCGCCTCTGCTCTCTTACGACAAATTGTACGCTGCTCTGACATGCCAGGACGATATGGCGGGGAAGAGTTTGGGGTATTGCTCACCGATATCAATGAATCCATCGCCCTGCATGTAGCAGAACGGTTACGGCATAGCATGGAAAAAGAGGTGGTGATTTTTGATGGACAACAGATCAAGTTCACCATCAGCATTGGTCTGGCCGAGGTAACTCATGCGCAACAATCAGCTCTGCACTGGTTACAAAAAGCAGATGCCGCGTTGTATTACTCAAAACATGCTGGGCGTAATCGGGTAACGACATCGAGAGAACTATCGCCAGCATAAGCGGTTATCTACATCATTCGTTTTGCTGTGTCAGGATATCCTCCAACAATAACTCAATCATTGCCTCTTCACTGATTGGCTTGGATAACAAATACCCTTGCGCTAAATGACACCGTTTTTGCTGTAACAATTTAAGCTGTTCTATCGTTTCGACCCCTTCGGCAATCACGCGTAGTGAAAATGCATCGGCCAATTGCAAGATAGAATCAACCAATTTGGGGTTACTTTCTAACTGTATAATGTAGGAACGATCAATTTTTAAAGCATCTAATGGCAAGTTACTCAAATGGCTGAGAGAGGTATAACCCGTACCAAAATCATCCAGCTCAATTTCAACACCTATCTCTTTAAGTGTTTTCACCATCATTTTAGCCACGTCATCCAGCTCAACAATCGCGGTTTCGGTAATTTCAATGCCAAACCGTTGCGGTGGAATATCGTAGCGTCGCAACATACTACCAACCTGTTCCGGATATAACGGATTAGATAACTCGGTGCCAGAGGCATTTACCGCCAGACGAAAATCCGGAATACCTTTTGCCATGAGTTTACCAAGACAAATACATGCCTGCTCCAATACCCACAGATCGATATCCAGAATTTGTCCGGAACGCTCGGCAATCGGGATAAACCGATCGGGCGGTACCATGCCGTAAGTGGGGTGTCGCCAGCGGATCAACACTTCTGCGCTAACAATATGTCCGCTTTGTAAATCATATTGAGGCTGATACACCACAAAACATTGTTGGTTGATGATGGCTTGCCGTAGCTCCGACTCTAGCCACTTATCCTCTCGGATCAGTAAAACCATCTCATTGGTTAACTGTTGCCAGTAATTCCCCTGATATCGACACGCTTGCCGACGTGCTTTACTTGCCCCTTCCATCAGTTCTTCGACATTATTGGCAACATCAGGGAATAAAATAATACCGGCACTGAAGCGTAATTTGATCGTATAACTACCCAGCATAATGGGTTGACTCAATCTGACAGCAAGTTGTTCACAAATGTTTTCTGCATCAGGGAAAACGCTATTATCAATGCAGGGAATAGTAAAGGTAAATTCATCCGATCCAGTGCGAGCCAAGCATATCGCCGAGGGATGAGCTCGGCGGTGTTCACGTAACAACTGCAATAACATTTGACTGATAAACTGTAATGCCCGATCACCAATTTTGGCGCCAAAAGTGTTATTGATGCTGGTCAAATTATGCAGTTTTAACTGTGTTAGGTAAAAGTGTTCGGGTGGTTGTTTATCTTGCCGTTCGACCATATTCTGTAAACAACGAATAAAAGCAGCCCGATTACCAATGCCAGTGAGTGGATCAATAAAGGCCACCCGCTCCAATTCACGTTTGGAAACCTCTAACTGACTCAGCATGCCAGAAAAATGATTGTGCAGTTCTCCCATTTCATCATCTTCTTGCACCAATGAAATGTCGTTAACTTCATGCATCGCCACTTTCTGCATCAAATTGCGTAATTGACTGACTGGATTCAAGATCTGGCGTTTTAATACGATATGCAGTAACCCCAGCAGGATAAAACTGCTGATGATTAACCAAATTACTGTGGATATCCGCAGCTCAGATGCCTCTGCTGTCATTAATTGTTCCGGAATGAGAGCCTGCAAGATAAGCCCATCCGTTAGAGGTAAACGACGAATCAGATAATCACCCGCAGGTAATGAAACGAGATCCATTTGTCGGTTACTGTTACGCCAGCCTAGTGGCGCTTCACCCGCAATAAAAGCCCCGGATTGATCCAGTAACAGCAAATGAATGCCTTGTTGTGCCTGCTGTTTCAAAAACATTTCGCCAAATTTGCGTAATGAATAAGTCAGGATCAAGTTATAACTTTGCACTGGCTGGTCATCGCGGGAGATTTCCGGCCCGGAGCGAATAAACCGCAGCCCCTGTTTATAAACAAATTCATCGAGTTCTGGCGAATACATTAAATAATTAAGCTGATCGGTGGCTGCGGGTTGTGTAGCCCAATACTGCATAAACTTCAGGTTGCTGGGAGCAATATCATGGAAAGGATCAACACCGTCGCCAACCCGTAGTAGCTCTTTGGGATTGGTATCCAGTAATGAAATCTGCAGGAAGCCTTTATTTCCAACCAAGAGTTGGTGGAACATTCGCTGCACACGGGTACCCAGATATACTTTTTGGGTACCAACCGCATGTGTCGCCAAATACGCAACCAATGCTTCGGCATTGGGTAATTGAGCTAGCTCCACCATATTCCGGCGTAATTCGCTGCTCAACTGTTCCTTAATGGTGGTAGCCAAGCTGGTTAACCGCAGCTCCATATTGCGGTTAGCCATATCACCCAACTTCACCATACTTTGCAAACCAAGCGCCATCAGCGGTAGGATCACAACCGGTAACAATGTCAGTAATAACTTACGCCGTAGACCTTTCATTTCAGCACCGCAAAATAAATCGCACTACGTAACGAATCACCACTCACATCGGCGTCATAAAATTCTGAACGCTGTAATTGTGGGTTTGGTGGGTAACTCACTGCATTATTTAAAATTGAGGCCGGTAAATATGCTTTTTGTAATGCTGGGGTAAACCCCAACGCTTTGCCGTTAATTACAGCAATATCTGGACGCGTCAAAAACGTCAGAAACTGTTCAGCTTCCTGTTGGTGTTGGCTGGTTTTCAAAATAGCCATGCAATCCAGCCACAATGGAGATCCCTCCTCCGGTACAACATAACGCCAATCTTTGTACGAAGAGTTTTGCTGCAATACATAAAAATCACCGCTGTAGACCATTGCAGCTGCAATTTTTTTACCGACGTTTACATCAACAGCAGCTGCAAACGATAGTTGATAGGCCGCGACAAAAGAACGCTGTTTCTGCAGTAAATTATACGCGACCTTTAATTCGGCTTTGTTGTGGGTATTAATCGAATAACCAGCCGCTTTTAATGCCACCGAAATCAGGTCAAATGTATCATCGACCATAACAATCCGACCCGATAAAGCAGCTTCAGGTTCGAATAACTGCTGCCAGCGCGTAATTGGTTTAGTAACCTGACTTTCGCGATACGCTATGCCTATCGAGCCCCACATATAAGGTACCGACAACTTGCCGCAGTTGGCAGTAAAAATAGGATCAATCGCGGTATTGTGTTTATTGATCGCCTCTGGCATTGGAATATATAAATCATTCCAAACGGGGTCTTTCAACGACAAACTATCTATAGAAACAATGTCAAAATCAGGTGGATAACCGCCGGATAGCAGACGATTGCGGGCTTCATCACTGTCATAGTTGACTTCCTTGATATGAATACCCGTTTCTTGCTCAAAACGATTTTTTACCTCTGGCGCAAGATAATATTCCCAAGTGTAAACCACCAACTCTGTGGCTTGACTGTATCCTGACAATAGTAACAGCAGCGTACCAATCAAATAACGCATCGTCAGTCCTTATACTTAATACCTATTTTTATCCTTATGCTCGGTGTCAACAGAGGACACTTTATTAACTATAGACCATCCTTATCAGTCGTTATTTTTCTGTTAAATTTATGCGTAAAAATCCGCCTTCATAGAAGGCGGCATTGCTTTAGCGCCCCATAGGGGCGTACTTGGCTTTTACCCTGAGGGCCTTCGCCTTTCAGTTTAGATATTCTGCAATGACAATTGTTTATCATCCAGCTCGTGTTTCTCTTGGTACTTTACATATTTCTTTTTGATTACCCCCGACTTTCAGCCTGAATACTATACTTAAAATAAGCAGGTCAATTGAGGGCATAAATCATGTCCAGAAATAAAGTCCAGTTTCAAAAAAGTATGAGTATTCATTCGTTTATAGAAAAATATGGCTCTGAAGAACAATGCAGAGAACACCTATTTGCATTGCGATGGCCCAACGGGTTCCATTGTCCTTATTGCGGTCACGACCACCATTGCCAGCTCAAATCCAGGGCACTCTATCAATGTAACCAGTGTCATCACCAAACTTCGTTGGTTGCAGGAACGCTCTTTGAAGGAACAAAATTACCGCTTCGCCTCTGGTTTCTGGCTATTTATCTCATTACACAAGAGAAAAATGGTATTTCAGCACTGGCGTTATCGCGTCAGTTGGGTATTTCGTACAATGCTACCTGGCGAATGAAACAAAAAATAATGCAGGCGATGAAAACGCGTGATGACGAACACCCACTCTCCGGCTTCGTCCAGCTAGATGATGCCTATTGGGGCGGCGTAAAAAAAGGCAAACGAGGTCGCGGTGCAGGTAATAAAAGTCCTTTTGTTGCAGCTGTTGCGTTGAATGAAGAATTACATCCTATACACATGCGATTCAGCATGGTAGCGGGTTTTCGTAAAGCAGAAATCGAAACATGGGCCGCTCATCATATAGAGCCAGGAACCTTAGTGATTTCAGATGGTTTAGCCTGTTTCAATGCGGTAGAGACCGCCAATCAGCATCATTTAAGAATAGTCACCGGAGGCGGTGCAGAAAGCGTTGAATTACCCTATTTTGTCTGGGTGAATACGATGCTAAGCAACGTGAAAAATGCCATGCATGGCACATATCACTCGATCAAAAGGAAACATCTGCCCAGATATCTCGGCGAATTCTGCTACAAATTCAACCGAAGATTTGACTTGGAAAAAATGGTTAGTCAGTTATTGAAAGATTGCATTCACACGCCAGCGATGCCAGCTCGGTTATTAAAACTGGCTGAAGTTCGATGGTAATCAAATATTTCTTTATCATTTCTGCATTCACACCTACGGTGTCAACGCAATAACCCTTTGCCCAAAAATGATTTCCCCATAACTTATGCTTTCTCAAATAGGGAAATTTATTGAACAATCGGATCGCTGTTCTTCCTTTCAAATGACCCATAACTTCAGATACTGATAACCTAGGCGGAATTTTTACCAAAAGATGCACATGGTCTATTTGGACATTTAATTCAACTATCTGTATTTTCAATTGGTCGCACAATATCCGAATCTGTCGATAAACTTCTTTCCCTACATTGTCTTTCAATATACGAAAACGGCACTTAGGGGTCCAAATTATGTGATATTGACAATGCCAGATCACATGGGATGCTTTTTCAAATCTACTCATGGATTTTCCTTATCGGTTGTGGGGACAACAGATTTGGATTTTCCATGAGTAGCATCTATAGGCAGAGCCAAAAAGTAGATAACCACGTCCATAGGACGTGGTTTTCAGTTAAAAATAAAAAAACCCCGGACAGGTTACTGTCCAGGGTTTATGGGGATGACAATACTCAAGATTAGATATCGAGATTGGCAACCTTCAGTGCATTACTTTCAATGAACGCACGACGTGGTTCCACGTTATCCCCCATCAAGGTAGCAAACAGCTGATCAGCCGCCATGCCATCTTCAATGGTGACACGCAGCATACGACGCGTCATAGGGTCCATGGTGGTTTCCCATAACTGCTCTGGGTTCATCTCACCCAACCCTTTATAACGTTGGATATACAAACCGCGTTTACCTTCATCCAATAAGATCTGCAGTGCTTCTTCAAAGCTGGTCACCGGGCGAATTTTCTCACCACGCTTCAAGAAACCAGTCGGTTCAATCAGGTTAGTGATCTGCTGACCAATCCCGACAATCTGCTGATACTCTGGTGAATTCAGGAACTCAAAACCCAGCTGGTAGTGTTTTTCCACCCCGTGCTGACGCAGCAGAATTTGTGGCAAGTAAACACCATGTTCCGCGTGACGATGCACAGACAAGGTATATTGCGAACCATTGTTACCGTGCTCATCCAGATTGTGTTGCAACTGGGCTACCCATGCCTTGGCTTGGGTTTCATCCTTCAATGCCTCTGTGGTCAGCACAGGCAGGATTAACAGCTGTTGTAACACAGCTTCTGGTAAACGACGAGCCAGACGGGTGATCAGATGCTGCGCGGTGCGGTATTCCAGCACCATTTTTTCCAGCTGTGCGCCAGAAATCGCCGGAGCAGAATCATTCACATACAGTTCTGCACCGTCAAGGGCCAACGTGGTCTGGTATTCCAGCAATGACTCTTCGTCTTTGATGTACTGTTCTTGTTTGCCTTTTTTCACTTTATACAATGGCGGTTGGGCAATGTAGACATAACCACGCTCGATGATTTCCGGCATCTGACGATAGAAAAAGGTCAACAGCAGCGTACGGATGTGCGCACCGTCGACGTCGGCGTCGGTCATGATGATGACGTTGTGGTAACGCATTTTGTCCGGATTATATTCATCACGGCCAATACCACAACCTAATGCCGTGATTAGTGTGCCCACTTCCTGCGAGGAGATCATCTTGTCGAAACGGGCTTTTTCCACGTTCAGGATCTTACCTTTTAGTGGCAAGATTGCCTGATATTTGCGGTTACGCCCCTGCTTCGCAGAGCCGCCCGCAGAGTCACCTTCCACGAGGTAAAGTTCAGACAACGCAGGGTCACGCTCTTGGCAATCGGCCAACTTACCTGGTAAGCCAGCGATATCCAGCGCACCTTTACGGCGGGTCATTTCACGAGCTTTACGCGCAGCTTCTCGCGCACGTGCGGCATCAATAATTTTACCGACGATGATTTTCGCTTCACCCGGATTTTCCAACAGGTATTCGTCGAGTTTCTCACCCATCGCTTGCTCAACTGCCGTTTTCACTTCAGAAGAGACCAGTTTGTCTTTGGTCTGCGAAGAGAATTTTGGATCCGGCACCTTCACCGAAATAACCGCGGTCAAACCTTCACGCGCATCATCACCGGAGGCCGAGGTTTTCGCTTTTTTGCTGTAACCCTCTTTATCCATGTAGGTGTTCAGCGTACGCGTTAATGCGGTACGGAAACCCGCCAAATGCGTACCACCATCCCGCTGCGGAATGTTGTTGGTAAAGCAATAGACGTTTTCCTGATAGGCATCGTTCCACTGCATCGCCACTTCCACTGCAATGCCATCTTCACGCTCTAACGTGAAATAGAAGGCTTTCTGGTGGATTGGGGTTTTGTTCTGATTCAGATATTCCACGAACGCGCGAATACCGCCTTCGTAATGGAAATGATCTTCACGGCCATCACGCTCATCAATCAGACGGATAGAAACGCCCGAGTTCAGGAATGACAGCTCACGGAAACGGCGCGCCAGAATTTCATAACGGAACGTCACGTCCGAAAAAATAGATGGGCTTGGCCAGAAACGAATTTCTGTCCCCGTACCTTCGCATTCACCAACAACCGCCAATGGTGCATCAGGCTCGCCCAAAAAATAGGTCTGTTGGTGAATTTTGCCATTACGTTGAATGGTCAACAGTAATTTGTCAGACAGGGCGTTAACCACTGACACACCCACACCATGCAGACCACCAGACACTTTGTACGAGTTATCATCAAACTTACCACCGGCATGCAGAATGGTCATGATAACTTCAGCCGCCGAACGGCCTTCTTCTTTATGCATGTCAACCGGAATACCACGGCCATTATCGCGTACCGAAACCGAGCCATCTTCATGAATACGGGCAACGATATCCGTGCAGTGACCTGCCAGTGTTTCGTCGATGGAGTTATCCATCACTTCGAATACCATGTGGTGCAGACCTGATCCGTCATCGGTATCCCCGATATACATACCCGGACGTTTACGTACCGCATCCAGCCCTTTCAGTACCTTAATACTCGAGGAGTCGTAAGTATTCTCGCTCATGTTTATTCCCACTGTGTCGACTATTCGGTTATGTTGCCCTGTTTCACGTGAAACAAACGGCAATCAAATTCTTGCATCATTTCCTGCAACGGTTGCTGGTCAATGGCGGTGATAAACACCTGTGACTCACATTGCTGTAACCGTTTGGCCAGAACATAGCGTTTCTGCGCATCCAACTCTGAGGCAAAATCATCTATCAGAAACAAGCAGGTCTTTGCACTGTGCTGTCGCAGATATAACCCCTGCGCTAACCGCAATGCACAAACCAGCAACTTGAGCTGGCCGCGAGATAGCAAATCCTGCACCGGAACACCCTCAGCCCGCAGTCGTAAATCAGCACGATGCGGACCAATGGCCGAGTGACCCAACTGTCGGTCACGTTCAAAGCCTTCCTGCAGAAGTTGGCTTAACGCTGACTCCTGCTGCCAGCCAGCATAAAATGTGGCTTGGAAAGTGTACTCGGGTAACAACTCCTGACAGATCTGCTGCAGTAGTGGCAGCAAAGCCAGACAGTATTGTTGCCGGAACACACTCAATGCCTCACTGCTTTCAGCCAATTGCTGATCCCAGTAAGCCAGTGGTGCATAATTCGCAGACTGCCGTAATAAGGCATTCCGCTGTTTTAGCAAACGTCGCACTTTTCCCCATAACGGGAAAAAGGCTTGCTCCACGTGAAACACCCCCCAATCAACAAACGCACGACGTTGTTGTGGCCCCCCCGCCAGCAGGTTGTAACCTTCAGGGTGGATCAGCTGTAATGGTAATAAACTCGCCAGCTGTGACAGTTTATCCGCCGTTTTACCGCCAATCTTGAGCTGGGTGTCGCCGTGGCGATCTTTCTGTAAACCCAAACTGATTTGCTGTTCGTCTTGTTCCAGCTGCGCAAATAACGTAAACGCCTTCTCCCCCTGCATGATCACGCGGTTGGTCAGATGAGTACGGAATGAGCGGCCCAGACTCAGATAATGGATGGCTTCCAGTACACTGGATTTACCACTGCCATTCTGGCCTAACAGCAAATTCATCCCACCAGCCGGAAAAATTTCCGACTGGCTGAGATTTCTAAAATGTTGGATCTGCAGCTTGTGCAGCATGCGAACTATAAACGCATCGGCATGACGACATATTGCGCATCGTCATTGCTGGCATCTTCCACCAAAGCACTACTGTTGGCGTCGGTCAGATACCATTTCACCTGCTCACATTTTAACGCATTCAGCACGTCGAGCACATAGGAGACGTTAAATCCGACTTCCATTTCAGGGCCGTCATATTGCACATCAATCAGCTCTTCGGCCTCTTCCTGCTCGGGGTTGTTCGCAGTGATATGCAACAGGTTGGTGGTTAGATGCAAACGCACACCACGGAATTTTTCGTTGGAAAGGATCGCTGCGCGGGAGAAAGCCTGTTTCAGCAATTCACGTTCCGCGATCAGAATTTTGTCGCTCTGGCGCGGAAATACACGGCGATAATCAGGGAAACGGCCATCCACCAGTTTCGAGGTGAAAATAAACCCTTCAGCTTCCGCACGCAGATTGTTCAAACCGATTTGTAAACGAATTGGACGATCATCGTTTTCCAGCAGACGGGCCAGTTCGAGCACCCCTTTGCGTGGCAAGATCACCTGATGGTCAGTTTGTGCTTCGTTCAACACCTCACGGCGACAGGTAGCCAAACGGTGACCATCAGTACCTACAGTCCGCAACCCTGAGCCACTGGTTTCAAACAGCATGCCGTTGAGGTAAAAACGCACATCTTGGCTTGCCATTGAGAACTGGGTGGCTTCCATCAGACGCTTCAGCTCTTGCTGGCTGATATCGAACTCCAATACCGAGTTCCACTCTTCGATATTCGGGTAATCCGCGGCTGGCAAGGTTGATAATGAATAACGGCTGCGGCCAGAGCGTAAAATTAAACGCTCACCTTCCAGCACAAAATCCAGCAGTGAACCATCGGGCAGACCACGACAGATATCCAGCAGTTTGCGTGCTGGTGTGGTGATGTTACCAGCCACCACGGTGCCATTTAATGGCACCAGACCGACCATTTCCACTTCCAGATCGGTACCGGTCAGTGACAGACGTTGTTCGGTGACATTTAATAATACGTTACTTAAAATCGGCAGCGTTGGGCGCCCGCCAATAGAACCGGATACTAATTGCAATGGTCGCAGCAGACTGTCGCGACTAATGGAAAATTGCATGGACGGTATCTCCTGCTTTAAGAGGAAAGGGTTCGGATCAGATTCGAGTAATCTTCTTTAATATCGTTACTCTCTTCACGAAGCTCCGCGATTTTACGACAGGCGTGCAACACCGTGGTATGGTCACGGCCACCAAACGCATCACCAATTTCTGGCAAGCTGTGGTTGGTCAGCTCTTTTGCCAATGCCATCGCTAACTGACGCGGACGCGCCACGGAACGGGAACGACGTTTAGACAGCAGATCCGCCACTTTGATTTTGTAATATTCGGCAACGGTCTTCTGGATGTTATCGATGGTGACCAGCTTTTCCTGCAACGCCAACATGTCGCGCAGCGCTTCACGGACAAAATCGATATTGATTGGTTTGCCCGTAAAACGAGCGTTCGCGATCACACGATTCAATGCCCCTTCCAGCTCACGCACATTCGAACGCAACCGTTTGGCAATGAAAAACGCCACTTCATGCGGCAGATGAATTTTATTTTCTTCGGCTTTGCGCATCAGAATCGCCACGCGCGTTTCCAGCTCTGGCGGTTCAATGGCAATGGTTAAACCCCAGCCAAAACGGGATTTCAGACGATCTTCCACCCCATCGATCTCTTTCGGATAACGATCGGAGGTGAGAATAATTTGCTGGTTACCTTCCAGTAACGCATTGAAAGTATGGAAGAACTCTTCCTGAGAACGCTCTTTCTTGGCGAAAAACTGAATGTCGTCGATTAACAAGGCATCGACGCTGCGGTAATAACGTTGGAATTCCTGAATCGCATTGTTCTGCAGTGCTTTTACCATGTCCTGCACAAAACGCTCAGACTGCATGTAGATCACTTTAGCATTCGGCTTGCGCGCACGAATACCGTTGCCGACCGCATGCAACAGATGAGTTTTACCTAAACCGGTACCACCATACAGGAACAACGGGTTATACGCACCACCGGGATTTTCCGCGACCTGATGCGCTGCAGCTAAAGCCAACTGGTTCGATTTACCCTCAACGAAATTTACGAAGTTGTAGGTTTCGTTGATGTTGCTCTTGTGGTTAATCTCCGGCATCGCATCCTGTTTACTGGTCCAGGAAGGAATGGTGATTGCCGGTTGTTCACTGCGCACATCCGCCGCGGGTGCAGCAGTCGCGTAAGCTTGCGGAGCTGCCGCAGCAGTCGGACGTCGGCCTACCGCAAAATGCAGTGTTGGCGCATCAGAACCGCAGATTTCACTGAACAGACTATTGATGCGTAACAGATATTTGTCGCGTACCCAGTCCAGAATAAACCGGTTAGCGGCATACAGGGTCAGCGAGCGATCACCAAACTCTGCCTGAAGCGGCCGGATCCACAAGCCGAATTCACCGGACGGTAATTCTTCCTGTAGCCGTGTCAGGCATTGCTGCCATAGCGAAGCGGTCACTTTTCACCCCTGTCTGATCATTTGTAAGACCTTTGATTTTACCTCTTTTTAAGGATCGATCTCCAGATCTTGTTCGCAGGATCTTCACAATCATTACAGATCATGTGCGCAGTTTTGTGGATAATGCTGGGATATCATGGTTATTTGCAAACTATTTATCCACAACATTACGCACTGTTGATCGACTGATCTCGTCAAACAACGCATGTCGCCACTGCCGCACCGCCAATACCAGCGTGGTGCCGTGCTTTTCTTCCATATTTAAACTGCGATCACCACGGGTCAATTCACTGAATTCTCGCGCCCAACGCGCCATCAGCTGTTGTAATTCGCGGTTACTGCTGTTGCAAAGCAGACCGTTTAATACCAGTAATTTCTCGGTCTCTTTATCAAAACGGGATTGGAAAAAATCCTGCTGCACCCGTTGCAGGAAAAAACGCTGGATCGGGCCATCGGGTAACCAACTGAAATGAGTCGCCAGACGTAGGCGGATCCGGTTGCCGGGTAGCAGGTCGATGATCTTCAGTCGATCGAGTGCTGCCAGCTTACGTATGCACTCGGGTTCGGTCAGCGCATAGTGCGAAAGCAGATCCTGAAACGAGAAGCCATTAATCACACTCACCGCCACCAGCAGCAGTAATTGATCGGCGGCAATATCTTGTTCTTGCTGTAAAGAGAGCTGAGTCAGCTGGGGTTGTTGTTGTGCTTGTTGCATCAGCTCGGAAAATTCAATTTGTAACCAGTCACACAACTGCTCCAGTCGTTGCAGGGTAAAACTTTGGCTGGCAAACAACCGCTTAACCGACGCTTCGCTCAAATCCAGTAATTGGGCAACATCCGCATAGGTTTTCCCCTGTGCCCGCAGCTGTTTTTTTAAGGCTAATAACAGGCTGTTGGTCTGACTCATAAAACTCTCTATTACAATAAAGTATTATTTAACAATACCATGAGGTGTAACAGACGCAACAAGGCGAATTCTATTTGTAAAAAACGATACTATTATTCACGATATAGTTATCTGTTAGGTGGAAATCAGGACTTCCTCATGTTCAAATTACTTAGCCAGCGTGGCGCCCTCGCCTTTCTGCTGGCCGGCTTTATGAATGCCTTTGTCGATCTCGGGCATAAAATTATTATTCAGAACACTGTTTTTAAGATTTATGACGGTTCGCAACAGGTGATCCTGACCGCGATTGTGAATGCGCTGATTCTGCTGCCATTTATTGCTTTTTTTGCTCCCGCCGGATTCTGCTCAGATAAATACCCGAAAGATAAAGTCATGCGCTTTTCGGCGTGGATTGCAGTGGGATTGACGCTGGCAATCACGCTTTGTTATTACCAAGGCTGGTTCTGGCCAGCGTTTACCATGACGTTCTTGCTCGCCGTGCAGGCCACGTTTTATTCGCCCGCGAAATACGGTTATATCCAGGCGCTGTTTGGTAAAAACCATCTGGCGGAAGCGAATGGCGCGGTGCAGGCCGTCTCTATTATCGCCATTCTGGCTGGTACCGTGGCCTTCACCGTAGTGTTTGAGCTGTGGTTCCCGACCGGTTCCAAACAAAGTGGCCCGATCTTGCAATCACTGGCCCCGGCGGGCTGGATGCTGGTGGGCTGTACCGTATTAGAGCTATTACTGCTATATCGTTTGCCAACACTGGAACATCCACAACCGCTGCCGGCGTTTGACTGGCAAAACAGTGTAAAAATAGACCAATTTAAGAAAGAACTGGCCCCGGTCTTAGATCGCGATGTCATTCGTTTATCCGTGCTCGGTTTATCGCTGTTTTGGGCTGTGGGTCAGGTGTTGCTGGCTGCTTTCCCCGCATTTGCCAAACAAGCGGCGGGCATTGAAAACACGCTGGTATTACAAGGTGTGCTGGCATGCACCGGTCTGGGTATTGCTCTGGGTTCTTCACTGGCCGCCCGGTTATCGCGCAACTATATTGCCACCAGCTTGATCCCGGTTGGTATTGTCGGCGTGGCTGCCGGTCTGGTGATGCTGCCGCAATTTACCAGCACCACGCTGTATGCTCTCGATTTTCTGTTGATTGGCACCGCTGGCGGTATGTTTATCGTGCCGCTGAATGCACTGATCCAATTCCACAGTCGCGAAGATGAACTCGGTAAGGTGATTGCCGGTAACAACCTGTTCCAGAATATCGCCATGCTCTCTTTCCTGATTTTAACCGTCGTTTTTGCCCATTTTGGTTTTGATGGTAAACATCTGCTGTATCTGATGGCTGGCGTAACGGTATTAGGTTGCATCTATACCATTCGTAAAATGCCACAAACCCTGCTGCGTTTTATCGCACAAAGTCTGCTCAGCCAGCGTTATAAAGTTGATATTCAAGGCATCCAGAATATTCCTGCCACCGGTGGTGTACTGCTGCTGGGCAATCATGTCAGCTGGATCGACTGGGCGATTGTACAAATCGCCAGCCCACGTCCGGTGCGTTTTGTGATGATCAAAAGTATCTATGAGCACAAATACCTGAAATGGTTATTCCGTTTGTATGGGTGTGTGCCGATTGCCAATACTGCCAGCCGTCGCTCGCTGGAAACCATCAGTGACCTGCTCAATCAAGGTGAAGTGGTTTGCCTGTTCCCCGAAGGTTCCATTAGTCGCAACGGTCATCTGGGCGAATTTCGCCGTGGTTTTGAGTTAGCCTGTAAACAAGCCAGTAATGATGTTGTGATTGTGCCGTTTTATCTGCGCGGCCTGTGGGGCAGTCAGTTTTCCCGCTCATCCAACAAGTTGAAAACGCTGCGTCGTAGTGGTTATTACCGTGAAATCATCGTTGCTTTCGGTCAGCCACAACCGAAAGACAGCAGCGCAGTTACGATCAAAAAACGGGTTTTCGATCTCTCCGTGCAATCTTGGCAAAAACATGTCGAAAATTTGCCAACGCTGACCAATGCCTGGATCAGCAGCGTTAAAAAAGGTGAACGTCGCAAACTGTCACTGGCGGATGGTATCTCAGCCCCACTGACTGCGGATAAAGCTTTAGCTGCCGCCTGGTGTTTATCTCGCCGCATCCACCGTTTAAGCCCGGAGCAAAATGTTGGCCTATTACTGCCGACCAGCACCGGCGGTGTGTTATGTAATATGGCTACTCTATTGGCTGGTAAAACCATTGTTAATCTCAACTACACTGCCAATGAAGCTGCGCTGAACACCGCGATTGAGCAAGCTGACATTCGTACCATTTACACTTCACGTCGTTTCGTTGAACGACTGGAGAAGAAAAATGGCGACGTCATTAATGTCTTACAAGGTAAACACATTGTTTATTTGGAAGATCTACGCAGTGAAATCCACTTCAATGAGTCGTTCTGGCGCTGGCTGGCAATCCGTCTACTGCCAGCCCGTATCTTGAAGCGAGTCTGTAACCATACGCATGATAGTCAGCAGACGGCCGCGATCTTGTTTTCCAGTGGCAGTGAAGGTTTACCGAAAGGTGTCATGCTCAGCCATCAGAATATTATGGCTAATCTGAAACAGATCTCCGATGTGGTGAACACACAAGAACAAGATGTCTTGATGTCTTGTCTGCCGTTGTTTCATGCCTTTGGTCTGACGGTAAACCAGTTTATGCCGCTGATTGAAGGCATTCCGATGGTGTGCCACGCCGACCCTACCGATGCCGTTGGTGTCGCAAAAAGTATTGCGCAATATCGCGCCACCATTTTATGCGGTACCTCCACCTTCTTCCGTTTATATGCCAAACACCCGAAAGTGCATCCGTTGATGATGGAAAGCTTACGCATTGTGGTTGCCGGAGCAGAGAAACTGAATCCGGTAGTCCGTGAAGCGTTTCTGACCCGTTTTAATAAACATATTTTGGAAGGTTACGGCGCCACCGAAACCACGCCGGTCGCCAGTGTCAATCTGCCTGATTGCCTGGATACCCAGTATTGGGATCTGCAAATTGGCAGCAAACACGGCACAGTTGGTATGCCACTGCCGGGCTCGAATGTACGGATTGTTGATCCAAGCACACTGGCGGAATTACCAACTGGCAGTGATGGTATGATCCTGATCGGTGGGCCACAAGTTATGCAGGGTTATCTGAATAACCCGGAAAAAACCGCCAGTGTCATAAAAGAGATCGATGGCAGCCGTTGGTACGTGACGGGTGACAAAGGTCATCTGGATGAAGATGGTTTCTTAACTATCGTCGATCGGTATTCGCGGTTTGCCAAAATTGGCGGCGAAATGATCAGTCTCGGCGCAGTAGAGCTGGCAGTACAGCAAGCCTTATTGGAAGAAACCGAAGTGATCGCCGTAAACATACCGGATGCCAAAAAAGGCGAACAAATCGTGTTACTGACCACGGTCGCTTTGGATATTAATGAGCTGAAAAAAGCCATGCTGGCGCACGGTTGTAACCCGTTATTGCTGCCAACGCAGATCTTGATGCTAGAACAATTACCCAAACTGGGCTCAGGCAAGACTGATTTTAGCCGCGCTAAACAGGTAACATTACAAAGAGTGATGCAAGATCAGGCAGAGTGATCTTGCTAGATAGGCATAAACCGATATAATCGCCCGCCGCGATCTTTAATGGATCGTGGCGATTTTTTGTGAGGATCGAGATAAAACGACAACCTTACCTGTCTGCTCTGCCAGTTATTGATTCGCTGGCCGATTGACGTGTAGCCGTTATCTGTTTAAAATCCCGCCTCTTTGAATTGATGTTTTCGCCATTATATCGGCGCGTCGGTAGGCGACAGCATCAAATCTGTACAGTTAATTCACGGATTATAGCTATGAAACGTACTTTCCAACCTTCAGTACTGAAACGTGCTCGTAACCACGGTTTCCGTTCTCGTATGGCAACAGTCGGTGGCCGCAAAGTTCTGGCTGCTCGCCGCGCTAAAGGTCGCGCTCGTCTGACCACTGTTTAATGGTCAAGCAAGTAACCTTTCCTCGGGAGTTACGTCTGTTAACTCCCGACACTTTTCAAAAAGTCTTCGCGCAACCAGTGCGAGCCTCTTCGCCTCATCTCACTCTGCTAGCAATTCGTAATGAACTGACACATCCTCGCCTGGGTTTAGCTATACCTAAAAAAGCACTGAAACGTGCCGTATGGCGTAACCGCGTAAAACGTCAGATCAGAGAAAGCTTTCGCTTACATCAACACGAATTACCGCCGATTGATATTGTGGTGATCGCTAAAGCACCTGTGCGTGGATTAGAAAACCCCGATTTATCACAACTACTGGATAAGCTATGGCGCACCCTCGCACGCCGCAGCAATGGCTAGTTGTTGCACTCATAAGAGTCTACCAGTGGGTCATTAGTCCGCTTCTTGGCCCACGTTGCCGCTTTACACCAAGCTGTTCTCAATACATGATTGATGCAATTTGCCTACACGGTCTCATAAAAGGCATTTGGTTAGGTGGCAAACGTCTATTAAAATGTCACCCTTTACATTCAGGCGGCCATGATCCGGTTCCGCAACCTCAGCAATCGAAGCGAAGAAAATAACTATGCAACCTCAACGT
Organism: uncultured Tolumonas sp.; assembly: GCF_963676665.1. Classification (NCBI taxonomy): domain Bacteria; kingdom Pseudomonadati; phylum Pseudomonadota; class Gammaproteobacteria; order Aeromonadales; family Aeromonadaceae; genus Tolumonas; species uncultured Tolumonas sp. The sequence goes on along the minus strand of NZ_OY781387.1, from coordinate 4,042 downwards.
AATCTCCTCTTGATCGGCTTATTGCTGGTCTCCTTCATGCTCTGGCAGAGCTGGATGGTTGATAAGGCGCCGAAACCTGCAGCCCCAGCGACCGCGGAAAGTTCTGTTCCTGTTTCATCCAGTGGTGATGTTCCAAATCAAAACGAAACCGGCAATGCCAAACACGCACTGCTGACTCTGCGTTCTGATGTGCTGGAACTGACAGTCGATACGCTGGGCGGTGACATTGTTGAAGCGAAATTGCTGAAACAGACGGAAACTCAGGGTTCTGATAAACCATTTGTGCTGTTGGATAAAAAACCACAACACCAATACATTGCGCAAAGTGGTCTGATTGGTCGTGATGGTGTCGATAATCAGGCGATCCGCCCGGTTTACACTGCAACCGGTACCGAATTCAAACTGGCTGATGGTAAAGATGAGCTGGTAGTACCGATGGTATACACCGATGCTAAAGGCAACATCTTCACCAAACGTTTTGTTCTGAAACGTGATAGCTACGCCGTTGGCGTTGATTATCAGGTGAAAAATACATCTGCGCAGCCACTGGAAGTTCAGTTTTACGGTCAGCTGAAACAAACTATTGCCGCACCAGCTGATCAACAAAGCAGCCCTGGCATGATGTCCAGCGCGTTCCACGGTGCAGCTTACTCTTCTGCTGAACACCGCTATGAAAAATTGAAGTTCAGCAACATCAATGAAGCCAAACTGGATGTGGCTACACCAGCCGGTTGGGCCGGTATGCTGCAGCACTATTTTGTAGCTGCCTGGACCGGTAAACCAGACGCACAAAACCACATTTATGCGAAAACTGTTAATGTGAATGCGGATGTAAAAGACAGTGGTGATGCCATCATTGGTATTAAACTGCCAATCACCACCGTTGCGGCTAATGCTGAAGCTGTGGTGGGTACCAGCCTGTGGGTTGGTCCAAAACTGCAAGATCAGATGGCTGCCACTGCCCAGCATCTGGATCTGACTGTCGATTACGGTTATCTGTGGTTTATCGCTCAACCGCTGTTCAAACTGTTGCAGTTCCTGCATGGTTTAGTTGGTAACTGGGGTGTGGCAATTATTCTGATCACGCTGATTGTGCGTGGTGGTATGTATCCGCTGTCAAAAGCGCAATACACCTCAATGGCTAAAATGCGTATGCTGCAGCCAAAACTGACCGCGCTGCGTGAACGTCTGGGTGATGATCGCCAGAAGATGTCGCAGGCGATGATGGAGCTGTACAAAGAAGAGAAAGTTAACCCGCTGGGTGGCTGTTTCCCACTGTTAGTACAGATGCCAATCTTCATCGCGCTGTACTGGACACTGATGGAATCCGTAGAGCTGCGTCATGCGCCGTTCGCTCTGTGGTTGATCGACTTGTCAGTGAAAGACCCGTACTACGTGTTGCCGCTGCTGATGGGTGCCACCATGTGGTACATCCAGAAGATGAGCCCAACCACAGTCACTGACCCAATGCAGCAGAAAGTGATGCAGTTCATGCCAATCATCTTCACTTTCATGTTCTTGTGGTTCCCATCTGGCCTGACGTTGTACTGGGTTGTGAGTAACATTGTTACTATCACGCAACAGACAATTATCTTCCGTCAGTTGGAGAAAAAAGGTCTGCATAGCCGTAAGAAATAAAATTCTTCCGGTTGATCTTTGAGCCCCGCTTTTTGCGGGGCTTTTTATTCGGCTTTCCGCGTAATATTCATTACAATTTCATCAAGAACGCTATTCAGAGAATGCTCATGTCTACAGATACTATCGTTGCGCTTGCCACACCACCCGGACGCGGTGGTATCGGTATTCTGCGTGTTTCCGGCCCACACAGCAGCCAAGTGGCAGAACAAGTATTAGGTAAAATACCAAAAACGCGCCATGCGGAACTGCTGCCATTTTGTGATGCTGATGGTAAAGCGCTGGATCAAGGTATCGCCTTGCTGTTTAAAGCGCCGTACAGCTTCACTGGCGAGGATGTACTGGAACTGCAGGGGCATGGCGGCCCCGTAGTGCTGGATATGTTACTAAAGCGGATTCTGACCATTACAGGCGTGCGTCTTGCCCGTCCGGGTGAGTTTTCTGAACGCGCCTTTATGAATGACAAACTCGACCTGGCGCAAGCCGAAGCGATTGCCGATCTAATCGAAGCCACCAGCGAACAGGCGGCACGTTCTGCCATGCAATCACTGCAGGGTGAGTTTTCACAGCGCATTCACCAGCTAGTTGGTTCGCTGACTAATCTGCGTATTTATGTCGAAGCCGCCATCGACTTCCCGGAAGAAGAGATCGATTTTCTCTCCGACGGCAAGATTGCCAATGCGCTGTATGGCGTGATGGATGATCTGGCGCAGGTGAATCGCGAAGCGCGACAAGGTGCATTACTGCGTGATGGCATGAAAGTGGTGATCGCTGGCCGACCAAATGCCGGAAAATCGAGTCTGCTCAATGCATTAGCTGGTCGAGAGTCGGCGATTGTGACCGAAATTGCTGGCACCACCCGTGATGTCTTGCGTGAACACATTCATCTCGATGGCATGCCATTGATATCATTGATACTGCCGGTTTGCGTGATACCACCGATACCGTGGAAAAAATCGGTATTGAGCGCGCCTGGGCTGAGATTGAACAAGCCGACCGCGTCTTGTTTATGGTCGATGGCACCACCACCGATGCCCGTAACCCACATGACATCTGGCCGGATTTTGTTGATCGGTTACCAGAAAACCTTGGCATTACCGTGATCCGCAATAAAGCCGACCTAACCGGTGAAAACCTCACCGTCAGCGAAGAAAATGGTTATGCGGTGTATCCAATCTCGGCGAAAACAGGGCTGGGCTTAGATGCCTTACGGGAACATCTGAAAGCCTGTATGGGGTTCCAAAGCACGCTGGAAGGCGGGTTTATTGCCCGTCGCCGCCATTTGGATGCTATTGAACGCGCTTCTGCCCGTTTGGAAGAGGCCAAGGTGCAGCTCGAAGTCTATCGGGCCGGTGAGCTGGTGGCGGAGGAACTGCGCATGGCGCAAGAAGCGTTAAGTGAAATCACCGGGGCTTTTAGTGCCGATGATTTACTGGGACGGATTTTCTCATCGTTTTGTATCGGTAAATAATATTGCCGGAATAAAAAAGCGGGGCAATACCAGCCCCGCTTTTTTAGCTATTTGGTTCGATAAAACTTAAACGCGCGCAACACTCTCTTCTTTGCGGCGTAGCAGTTCCAGCAAATCATTTTCTGCTTTTTTACGCGCAGCAACTTCGGTTTCTAATTTTGCGGTCAAGGCTTTCGCGCTGTGTTCAGCATTTAATTTCGCTACCCGTTCCTGTTCCAGTGTTTTATATAACTGATCCAGATCGGCTTCCAAACGAGGTACCGACTCCAGTTTTAATTGAGCTTTCACTAATTCCATACGTGATTGCGTTGCCGATTCTTTTTCAACATCAATCTCTTCCCGCGCACGCTTCAGTTCCGCATTCAATTGTTCAAATCGGCCCGATATTTCATTTTTAATCGCTCGGGCAGAATTTAACTCCACACCTTGCAAGGTTAATTGCTGTTCTTGTTATCATTTTCCGCCATTAATTCACTGTTGATTTGACGTAATGTTTCCATTTCATTTTCAAATTGCGACTTAACGGCCGCAACCTGACGGGTAAGAAACTCTTCCAGTGGACGCAATAATTCAGAAGGAACGGAAATATCTTGTTCAGCAGGTGTAACCTGCTCTGATTGCCAGACCTGAAATAGACGCCAAACCGCCGAAATAGTGCCGGTTTGTAAGCGCTTACGTACATCTAACACTGTTGGTTTATTGCCTTCAGCGCAAATAGCGTCTGCAGCTGCGTTCACCTGCTCTTGCGTTATAATGATATCGTTCATTTGGTTACCCGATTATTGATGTAATTCGTTATAAGCCGCCACTGTGCTTTGGCGGAGGATCAAATTGCATCAAGTATAGCTGTGACGCTCAGAAAATCGCATGGTTAGACCAATATCAATGTCAGAATCTTAGTGTCAGTCACATCATATCTGGCTTGCCACATCATAA
>NZ_OY781386.1 GCF_963676665.1 uncultured Tolumonas sp. | reverse complement strand
AACCTGCCATTACTGGAAGACGAACCGTATTGCGAACTGGATTACGACAATCTGGCCAAACCGCCGATCTGCTCATTTATGAAAACCGCACCGTGGATCTATTTGGTTCGTTTTCCAAAGTGCTGATCCCCGGTTTACGTGTTGGTTATCTGATTGCGCACCCGGATTTGATCACCCATCTGGTGCGTCTGAAACAAGCAGCGGACCTGCACACCAACCGTCCGGGACAATGGCTGGCGCTGGAGTACATGAACTCCGCCGATAAACCACAACGGCTGGCGCGTCTGCGTGAATTCTACCGTGTGCGTCGCGATGCATTTGCGGCAGCACTGGCGAGTGAATTTGCCGATCTGGCGGATTGGCAGATCCCATCCGGCGGGCTGTTTTTCTGGTTAAAACTGAAAAACGCCGTGGATACCCGCCCACTGTTAAAAATTGCGCTGGAAGCTGGGGTAGCCTTTATGCCGGGCGAAGCGTTCTTTGCAGAAAGCAATCCGCCACATGGCTACATCCGCCTGAACTTCAGCCATACCGAACCAGAGAAAATGGTGGAAGGCTTACGCCGTTTACGCAAGGTGTTGTTGGCATCGAACATAGGTTAACAGCCGAAATGGCATGAAAAAAGGCGCGATACAGCAATGTATGGCGCCTTTTTTATATGCCGGCTGATTACGCTTTCGGGCGCACACCTAAGGTGTGACAGATGGCGTAAGTCAGCTCCGAGCGGTTCAGTGTATAGAAGTGGAAATCTTTGACCCCTTCCCGTGACAGCACGCGGGCCATGTCGATCGCGATGCTGGCTCCAACCATGTTACGGGTCATCTGGTCATCATCGGCGATGCCTTCAAAACGCTGATGCAACCATTGCGGGATCTTCACGTTGGTGAAACCGGCAAATTTCAGCAGATTTTTGTAGTTCGACACCGGCAGGATGCCTGGCACGATTTCCGCTTCAATACCAATCGCGGCACAACGATCGCGGAAACGCAGGTAGCTTTCCACATCAAAGAAGAACTGCGTGATGGCTCGGTTGGCACCGGCATCGATTTTACGTTTCAGGTGCAGCAGATCCGCCTGTGCGCTTTTCGCTTCCGGGTGCACTTCCGGGTAAGCAGCCACGGAGATATCAAAATCGGCCACCTCTTTCAGCAACGCCACCAGATCATTGGCATACATCTCTGGTTTGCCCGCACCGGCTGGCAAGTCACCCCGCAGCGCCACGATGTTACGAATACCGTTATCCCAGTAATCTTTGGCAATGGTACGCAGCTCGTCACGGGAGGCATCCACACAGGTCAGGTGCGGCGCAGCAATCAGACCGGTACGTTCTTTGATGTCTTTGATAATGCTGTGCGTGCGGTCGCGGGTGCCGGAGTTAGCGCCATAAGTCACTGAGACAAATTTTGGTTTCAGTTTGCTCAGGCGTTCAATCGAGTTCCACAGCGTCAGTTCCATGCTTTCAGAGGCGGGCGGGAAAAACTCAAACGAAACATTAATATCGCCATTCAATTCGGCCAGATTCTGGTTCAGGGCTTCTACCTGACGTGCGCTGTCAAAACTCATGATTACTCCTTGCCTGCCTTACGGCCTGTGGGACGGAAGGCTCCGCTTCCTGCATCGACCAAACAAAACAGATGTTTGGACGTCTAAATGTCTATACATCTTATTTGAACTGTTCAGAATGTCAACATCTCACATTAAGCATATCTGACATTCTGTTGTCCGTCGTTATTCTGCCGCCTGTTACGCCAGCTTGGTCTGTAAGGTTTCCAGCATGACACCTAAACCACTGTAACGTTCGGTTTGTTTGCGTACCATCAAGGCCAGCACCTCGGGTGTGGCAAACAGATCCAGCTGTTCACGCGCGCGAGTGATGCCGGTGTAGAGCAATTCGCGTGTCAGCAGCGGGTTCACTTCGGGCGGCAATAACAGCAAGGTATGGGTAAACTCCGAGCCTTGCGACTTGTGCACCGTCATCGCCCATGCCGTGTCGTGTGCCGGCAGGCGGCTGGGCAGAAAACCGTGCGCTTTGCCATCGGGTAGCACAAACCAGACCCGCAGCCGTTCACCATCGCTGGCAGCAATACCGATATCGCCGTTATACAGGCCCAGCCCATAGTCGTTTTCAGTGATCATCACCGGCCGCCCGGCAAACCACTCGCTGCTCATCTGCAATTTACCCTGCGCTTGCAGGCGCTGGCCAATGGCCTGATTCATGCCATTAATGCCCCACGGCCCGTCGTGTAATGCACATAACAGCCGGATCTGGTTGAACGCTTTGAGCAGCACAATGGCATTATCGGATGTAATCGGCGCCGCGAGCAGCGCCAAATAGGCGTGATAGCCTTTGGCAGCGACGCTGATGGCCATGTCGAGACGTTGTTCGTCACTGTGCAGGCGAATATCGCGATAGTCTTGTGCCCATACGGCATACGCCGCTTTCACGTCCCCATTGTTCACCGCTTCCGCCAGTTTGCCGATGCCGGAATCGGCGGCAAACCGATAGCTTTTACGCAGTAAACAAAGCCGGTCGCGCAGTGGATGCCCCGCGGGTTGCACATAATTTTGCAGATCGTAACCGGTGCGCTGTTGCAATTGCTGCGCTTGTTGTGAGCTTAACCCCTGCGCGACAAACTGGCAGATATCGCCCAGCACCGCACCTGCTTCCACCGACGCCAGCTGGTCTTTATCACCGAGTAATATCAAGCGAGCCTGCGGCGGTAAGGCGGCCAGCAGACGCGCCATCATCGGTAAATCGATCATCGAGGCTTCATCGACCACCAGCACGTCAAGCGGTAGCGGATTTTGCCCGTGATGACGAAATTCCGGTAAACCGGGGATAACCCCCAACAAGCGGTGCAAGGTGCTGGCCTGCGTCGGAATACCCGCCAGCCACGCCGCATTCACTTGCCCGGCCAGTTCGGTTTTTGCTTTGGCGATGGATTCCGTCAGGCGTGCCGCCGCTTTACCGGTCGGTGCCGCCAGCCGGATCAACAACGGCTGTTCGCTTTGCGCCACCAGCAGCGCCAACAGTTTGGTGACGGTAGTCGTCTTACCCGTGCCGGGGCCACCGGAGATCAGCGTAAAGCGCCCGTCACAAGCGGTCGCTACGGCTACGGCTTGCCAATCAACTTCCGCCTGTGGTGTAAACAGTTGTCGTAACTGCTGGGCTAATTCGGGTGTGTCAGCGCTCGTTACCACTGGCAAACTGGCTTGCTGTAACCAACAGGCCACCTGCTGTTCAAAACGAAAATAACGACTGAGATAGAGACGATTGCTAAACAGCGTCAGCGGCTGCCCTTGTTCATCCATTTGCGCCGGATCGGTGATCACGCGCACCAACGGGCTGTGCTCTAACAGGGTCGTCAACTCAGATACGCTGACCGCGGGTAAATTGACCTCCGGCAACAACGCCTGCCACTGCGCCAGCCGTTCTGGCCACGTCGTGAGATCAAAACAGACATGGCCACGCCCCAGCTCTTGGCTGGTCATCGCCACCGCCAGCTGGATGCTGTCATCCGCATCCCAACGCGCTAATAACTGCGCGAGCTGCACATCCAGATCGCGTAAGAGTCGGGCATCCAGTAACGTTTGCCACACCGGGGTTAATGCAGAAGAGTGGGCGGTCATTACATTATCTCCCCGCTGGTTACGGCCGCTTCACCGGCAAATAAGGCATCTAACGCGTCGATATGGGTTTTGTCCGGTTTGGTGGCATACACGCCACTGCCCGCCTCGCCGTTCATGCCGCGCAAAAACAGATAACAGACACCGCCGATATGCTGGTCATAGTCATAATCGGGCAGATGGCAACGCAGATAACGATGTAACGCCAACGTATAAAGCTGATATTGCACATCGTAACGATGATCAATCATGGCTTGCGCCATCGCATCTTGCTGATAGGCCGCCGCATTATCACCGAGATAATTCGATTTATAATCGACCACGTAAAAACGACCGTCATGCTCAAAGACCAAGTCGATAAACCCCTTCAACATGCCCTGCACTTCGTTAAATGCCAGTGCCGGAGCTTGGGCGGAAAGCAGATCTCCCGCAGCCAGACAACGATTAAGTGCCGCAGCCGACAGTGCGGACAGCGGCAGCAAAAACTCCATCTCACTTAAGCAATGTTCAGGGGTCAGTTGTGCCAGCGACAAACCGGGGAATAGTTCGCTGGTTAAGATCTGTTCCAGCCACTGTTCCAGCACCGGCAACCACGGCTCCGGCTGCCAATCGTGGCTCAGTTGCACACCTTGCAGATGTTGCACGATCCATTGCTGACGACTGGCCTCATCGGCACCAAAATCGAGATCTTCCAATAGGCTATGCAGGAAGGTACCGGCATGTGCACCACGCGGGAAACTGAACACATCAAAACGGGGCGCAGCGGGTTCAACCTCGCTAATTACCAAGGGTGCAACCAGTTTGGGTGTCGCAGAACCATGGCTGACCGTGAGAGCCGAATAAGAGGTCACCCGCCAGTTGCGCTCCAGTTGCCCGCTAAACTGCCGGGCCTGTGCCGCAGGTAATAGCGTTTTAACTTCCTGATACGGGTCGGTTGGAAAAGCGATCTCCGCCACTTCCGCCGCTAAATCATAATTATTCTGTGTACGCAGCCACTGGCGAACGCGCTGGGTGAACGCCGTATCGCTGTCGTTTTTCAGCAAATAATCCAGCGCCGCCGGACGATCGTCTTTCGCCTTGGTTTTGCTGTTGGCTTTCAGATCGGCAAGCCCCAGCCAAGTGACAAACACGCCACGTGTTAAGGCCACATACAGCAGCCGCAGATCTTCCGCCAAACGCTCTTGTGCAGCTTGCTCCCACGCTTCGTCCGAGCCGCTCAGATCCAGTCGCACGCCGTTATCGGTGTGATAACGCGGTGTGTCATTGCCCCGATAGGCGCAGATAAATGGCAGCAATACCAGCCTGAATGCCAGCCCCTTTGATTTATGGATGGTGACGATCTGCACGCGCTGACGCTCTGAATCGAGCCGCAGTTGCTGCTCGTCCGCATCGCCATTTGGTTGCTGACAACGCTCCAATAACCAGCGCAGCAACGCATGTTCACCGTTTAATGTGCTGGCGGCAGTTTGCAGCAATTCCCCCAGATGCAACACATCGGTCAGTTGGCGCTCGCCATTCACTTCACCTAACAAACGCTCAGGGATCTGATACCAGAACAGCCACTGGCGCAGCATCGGCAAAATGCCACGTTGTCGCCATAACTCGCCGGCTTGTCGGATACGCTCGACGGTCTGCTCCCACAAGGTTTCATCGTCGTTCAGGTTAGCCAGTTGTCTCACCGTCCAGCCTTGCAGACCCGTTGCCATCGCCGCACGAATTAACATCTCATCCTGCGGGTTGAGACAAGCTTCCAGCAAACGCGCCACATCGTGCGCCACCGGTTGTGCGAACACTGACTCCCGGTTGGAAAGATAAACGCTGGCAATGCCGCATTCATGCAACGCTTGCTGCATCACTGCGGCTTCGCGTCCGCTGCGTACCAGCACCGCGATATCATTCGGTCGCAGTGCTTTACCATCCAGTGTAGCTTGTTCGTCTTGTGCTGCCGTCAACCATGTATGGATCTGGGATGCTGCCGCCAGCGCCATGCGCTGCTGATAGGCGGCACCACTGATTTCCCCTTCCAGCGGGAAACAGCATTGCAACGCCGTTTGCGGCTGGCCTTGCAGCACAAAGCCAGTGTCTTTGCCTTTTGCCTTTACCGCTTCAAAAGGAATACTGTTTTGATAAATAAACGGGGCGTGGGAGTTGGCAAACAAGGCGTTGACCGCCCGCACTAATTCATCGGTGGAACGGTAGTTGGTTTGCAGCGTGTAATGCGCGGCCACCTGCTGTTTCGCCGCGATGTAGGTAAAAATATCGGCACCACGGAACGCATAAATCGCCTGTTTTGGATCACCGATCATGTAAAAGCCGCATTCTGGGTTTTGTGCATACAACGTGGAAAAAATTTGATATTGCAGCGGGTCGGTATCCTGAAACTCATCGATCATGGCAACCGGATATTGCTCGCGAATGCGCTCCGCCAGCACAGCGCCACGCTCGGAGCTTAATGCCCGCGCCAGATTGGCCAGCAAATCATCGAACGACAGCTGTTGCTGACGCTGTTTTTGTTGCTGCAAACGTGCGCGCACCTGCGTGAGGGCATCGGCAATCACCACATCATCGATATCGTTGGGTTGTGCCAGCAGCGTTTCAATCTGGCCAAACAACGGATGCGTTGGCACAGCACCCGCTTTGGTTTTCGCCGCCAATACCGACGCGGAAAAGTTTTCCAGCGCCTTGGGTAACTGATAACTTCGAAGTGGTGCATTGACCCACTCACTGACTTTATTCAGCCAGTTCGGCAGATTCTTTTTCGAATAACTCTGCTTACTGATCCCCGATGCCGTGATCACCGCTTCAAGGTTGCCCTCGGCCGCGAGCCATGCTTCTCGTAAACTATTTAACCGAGCGATGATCGCCTGATGGCGCTCGGCCAGGGTCTCGCGGGTGCGCGGCTGACATTGCAACCCCGCCAACGCCAGATGCGGGCTTATGTCTCGCAGTAAGGCATCCGGCCCTTTCCAGTGATCGAGCAGCGCTTGCGCCAGCAAGGCATCGGCCTGATAGGTAATGTGTCGCCAGAAGTCAGCCACTGCCGAGGCACGCAGATTTTGCTCTTCGGTTAAAAATTCATTATCGAACAGACTGCCCGACTCAAAAGCGTTTTGCGTCAGCATGCGCTGGCAAAAGCCATGAATGGTGTAGATCGCCGCTTCATCCATCTGCCGCTCGGCGATCAGTAGCTGGCGCAAAGCTAAAGATTGGTTTGGACATTCATTCAGCAAGTGTCGGATCAGCGGGTCTTTGCTAAAGCCCGCTTCAATTGCCCGTCGCGTATCGCGGATCGCTTTTAAGATACGCTCGCGCAGCTCGGCGGTGGCCGCTTCGGTAAAGGTCACCACCAGAATGCGATCGACCAGTAACGGCGTGCCAAACCCTGCCTCACCCGCACCATGCCCCAACAACAAACGCAGATACAACCCGGCAATGGTGTAGGTTTTCCCCGTACCCGCACTGGCCTCGATCAAGCGTAATCCACTGAGCGGAAAACTGAGAATATCCAGCGGTTTACTCATGTTCTGCCTCCTGCAAATGCTGGCGTAATGGCAGCAGTAATTGCACCGCCCAAGTTTGTATTTCCAACCAATGCGTATCAGTTAATGCAGGGAAACAGCGCGCTAAGTAGGTGTCTTGCACCTCCCCAATCACAAACGAACCATCACCAAGATAGGTTTTCTGCGCCGACTCGCGCGCCTGTAACTGCTGCGCGGCATCGCCCAGATCACCACTTTCCGTCAGGGCTTTTTCCAGCCACACCCACGCCGTGTTCACCGGTAAACAGAGCGGGCGCTGCATGCCAGCCAGAAACGCCGCCCACCACAATTGCAGTTGCGCTCGCGCATCATCGACACTCAGCACCTCCAGTGTCCATTCGCCTAAACTGCCGTTATCCAACGCCAGCAACTGGGTGGGTTTAGTCAGTTTCCCTGCGGCCGACAGCGCCAGATGTTCCAGCCAGATCGCCACCAGCCAGCTGGCTTTGAGTTTACTCACCCGATGTCGCACCAACTGCCCGTTATAAACATCACCGACACTACCCAGCAGCTGCCAATCGTTGAAATCCAGATGGAAGGTTTCGCGTTGTGCCTGTGCCAGCGGCCATGTCTGCATCGCCATAACCAATGGCGTGAGGTTGTTGGCATCACCCTGCAGCGCCAGCTTGCCAAACTCACCATCGGGCAACTGCCCTTCGGCCAGCAAGCGCGGTTGCCAAACAGCCTCTGCCACACCAAGTCGCTGATAACGCAACAGCCGTTCACGCAGCTGATATTGCTGCAGTTTATCTAACCAGAATGGCTCACTATCTTCCAACGCAGCTTCGCGTTCAACAAACTGCACACGCAGGCGACGGCGGAAAAACCCCGCTACCGGATTACGGAAAAAACGCAGCCAATCGGCCAATTCAATCTCAGGTTTATGTTTGGTGATATCAAGCTCATCAGGTAACGGCAAGTCACTATCAAAAAAGCCGGCATTCCCCGTCGGGGCCAGTGCTGGTAGCCAATCAGCAGCGTAACTAAATAGCCGCGCCCCCGCCGTTTGCGCATCAGGCGCAAAATAGCGTACATCGTAAGGTACCAACGGATGTTCGGTCAGCAGATGCGCCAGCAATCGTTCTTCCTGTTTCGCCTCGTCATCGTCACTCGCTGTTGCCAGACAAAACGCACGCTGGCAATACTCCTGCAATTCGGTAACGAGCACCGATGGCATCAAGTGCCGATTGTCGGTGGCACTGTGCGACACATATGAAATATAGAGCTGCTCTTGTGCTGCGAGCATCGCCTCTAAAAACAGATAACGGTCATCTTCGCGGCGCGAACGATCACCTTTGCGTGGCTGGTTGGCCATCAAATCAAAACCCAACGGCGGCATGCTGCGCGGATACAAGCCATCGTTCATGCCCAGCAGACACACCACCTTAAAGGGGATCGCGCGCATCGGCATCAGGGTGCAGAAATTAACCCGTCCGGCGAGGAATTGCTGCCCACCACGCACCGCATTCAGCTCACTTTGCAGATGATCATGGAACACGGTCAGCGGCAGCGGTTCCTGATAATTCATCTGCGACAGCCGTTGCTGCCAGCTTTGTACGGTCGTGCGGATCAGGCTCAGTGCTGCCGCATCGTCTTCATCGAGCAACTCTTCCGGCAGGTAAAAATCGAGTAACAACCGATCGACCAGATTCTGCCATTCGGTGATCGGACGCGCCGTTTCCAATTCATCACGCAGCGCCAGCACTTGGCTGATAAAACGCGCCAGTTGGCCGAGTTTCAGCGCATTTTGCCCTTCAATCGCGGTGTACGGTGCGACATCAGCAAACAGGGTTTCGTTGCCACTGGCAAAACCAAGCAGCATCCGTTCCAGACCAAACGACCAGGTATGCCGCTCACGCGGCGGTAACTCAAAGCGCTCACCATCGGCCGGCGCCAGCCCCCAGCGCACACCCGACTCCAGCGCCCAGCGGCGCAGTGTGGTCAGATCGCTTTCCGCCAGCCCGAAGCGTTTTAGCAGCGCGGGCACCGCCAGCAATTCCAGCAACTCGGTCGCAGTACAGCGTAAACTCGGTAGCGACAGCAAGATCAGGAAACTTTGCAGTAACGGGTTTTCCTGCGTTGCCGAACGGTCAGAGATCGAAAACGGAATATAACGCTCACCGGCAGCACTGCCGAACACCGCTTGGATATAGGGGCCGTAGCGGTTGATATCTGCCACCATCACCACGATATCTTTTGGGGTCAGGTTTGAGTCAGCATCAAAGCGTTGCAGCAGTTGGTCGTGCAGCACTTCCACTTCCCGCAATGGGCTGTGACAACCATGCAGCACCAGCGATCGGTCATCTAAAGTCACATTTCGTTTCGGCTTGATACGGGTGCCATCTTGCAGCTCCAGCAGATCTTGCTGCATCAGATGCAACAGGCTATCACTGTTGATCTCCGCAAAGGCATCAATTTCTGCTGCACTGATTTCCGCCAGCAGCGCCAGATAATCACGCCCCTGTTTGCCCAGCGACACCAATAACGGGTTGCCCTGCTGTTCGCCGTCATCGCTGAACAGCCGTGCTAATTCGGTCTCGGGTAAGAGTGGCTGCTGCAATTCCGCCTGTTGCCAGCGTTCACGGCGCTGCGCCAGCAAGTTATTCAGCACCCGCCGGTTGAGCTGATTCTCTTCCTGCAGATCGCCCCAGTAATAGCGGCACGGATTGGTGAGCAGCAGATGCACTTCACAATGCTCTCCCAGCGCCATCAGTGCTTCCAGATAATGCGGCGGCAATGAGGAGATACCAAACACAAACAATCGCTGCGGCAGCACCGCTTTCGGTTTACCGGCTTTTAGCGTGTTGATAAAGCTCGAGAACAAGTTAACACGGTGCAGATGGCTGGCTTGCTGTTCGGTCAATGCCACCAATTTACGCCATAACACCGGCTGCCACGGCTGCGCTTCTGCGCCTAACGCGCCGCCTTGTTCCCAATCAACAATCCAGTCCGGCCGATAAACCAGATATTGGTCGAACAAGTCAGCAATGCGCTGGCACAACTGATAACAACGCCGGCCGTCATCGTCTTGCGCCAGATAACCGGCCAGCGGGGCAAACAGTGCTTCATCCATGCATTGTGGTAACAATTGCATCAGTCGCCACAACATCGCGGGTTTGGTATACGGATTTTCTTTCGGCACTTCCGGCAGAACCTGATGAAACATCTGCCAGATAAAACTCGATGGCAGCGGAAACACGATATTCGCCGCCACACCCAGATCGTGTGCCAGTGCTTGTTTCAGCCACTGCGCCATGCCGGGGCTTTGTACCAGAATAGTTTCTGCTGCCAATGCTGGTTGCAGCGGTGACAATTGAATGAGATGTGCTAACAGACTTTTTAGAACATCCAGCTGATTGGAGTGATAAACCCTGAACATGCCTGCTACCTGTGTCTAAACTGCGCTGCGATGATATCGATAATAGAGGAAAGCGACCGCTCATCACTATTCGTTTGGGCACAATCTTCGGAAAAATCGATTATTTAGCCGGCCAACAATCCGATAGCATGACTTTTTGCAGTGATTTGCATCATAAAGTTGAAATATTACGCAGACAGGGCAAAAATGCGCATCTTGGTCACACCCTCACTCTGACCAATACACTGAGCATGTAAAAAACAAAACCGATAAATAGCCAAACTAACTCAATTAGCTTGAATCAAGTAACAATTACAGGACCCTTATGAACATCATGCGCAATGCCATTCCGGCTCTGCTGTGTGGTCTGACCCTGACCAGCCTGTCAGCGTCGGCCGTTGAATACCCGTTGCCAGCAGCAAACAGCCGCTTAGTTGGCCAGAATATTGAGTATGTTGTCCCTGCTGATAGCAAACAACCACTGGAAGCGATCGCTGCCAAATATCAGATCGGCCTGAGTGGCATGATGGAAGCCAACCATGGTGTTGATCCTTACCTGCCAAAACCAGGCAGCACGCTGATCATTCCACAGCAGCTGATCCTGCCGGATACCCCGCACGAAGGTATCGTCATCAACGTGGCAGAAATGCGTCTGTATTATTATCCGAAAGGCAAAAAAACTGTCGAAGTCCTGCCAGTCGGTATTGGTCAGCTGGGTAAAGATACCCCGGAAAACTGGATCACCTCAGTGCAACGGAAACAAGCCAACCCAACCTGGACCCCAACCGCGAAAGTGCATAAAGAATATGCTGCCATGGGCGAACCGTTGCCTGCCGTAGTTCCTGCCGGCCCGGAAAACCCAATGGGTCTGTTTGCGCTGTATGTTGGTAACCTGTATGCCATTCACGGCACCAACGCCAGTTTTGGTATCGGTCTGCGTGTTAGCCACGGTTGTATTCGTCTGCGCAATGACGATATCAAACATCTGTTCAGCGTCGTGCCTGTCGGCACTCGCGTGCAATTCATCAACCAACCTGTGAAAGCGACCCAAGAGCCGGATGGTCGTCGTTATCTGGAAGTGCATGAGCCACTGTCACGCACCATGGAAGAACTCAACTCAACTGAACAAGCTTCATTACCAATGACCGCTGGCATCGGCCACTTCATTGCGAAAGCAGATACTGATTCGCATGTAGTTAAGCAAATATTGGAAGACCGCACGGGTTTACCGACTCAGATCAATCCGCAAACTAATTAATTTTTGCAGATTGCCTTCAAACCTCGCTGCGGCGGGGTTTTTATTTGTCCGCTTAAAATTATTTCTATTTATTTTCACCGCTTACAGTTTATCTGTAGATTTAATTTAACCTTTCATTTCACATTACTGACAATAAATATCTCTATGTATTTAATCGCCTCATATAAAATCATCTTTCTTATAAAACAACGCAAAATCACTCTCATTTAATAGCCGCAATTAAAATGTATACCTTGGTTGTTAATATGTCATCTTTTGCTATTTTTATGAATTATTATGCTACGGCCTGAGTAGTGTGATGCATATCTCCTCTTGTTTTCAATAACCATCTAATCTCACTTGAAATAATAAAATGGTTTCCAACGTCAATGGCCATATGGTCCAATCAAGTAGGAGCTAATATGTTTAAGAAATTATCGTTAGTCAGTGCCATTTTGATTTCAGGTAGCGTTTATTCTGCATCAATGACAGTAGGTTTTTCACAAATAGGTTCTGAATCCGGCTGGCGCGCGGCTGAAACATCGGTATCTAAAATGGAAGCCGCTAAACGCGGTATTACGTTGAAAATAGCTGATGCACAGCAAAAACAAGAGAACCAAATCAAGGCCATCCGTTCATTCATTGCACAGGGTGTTGACGCTATATTCATTGCCCCCGTGGTACAAACCGGATGGGATCCTGTTTTGGAAGAAGCTAAAGAGGCTAATATTCCTGTATTCCTGTTAGACCGTAATATTACCACCAAAGATGACTCTCTGTTTATGACAGGTGTTGCCGCCGATAGCGTTCATGAAGGCAATGTAGCGGCTAAATGGCTGATAGATAGTATGAATGGTAAGCAATGTAATGTGGTTGAACTGCAAGGTACCGTAGGTGCCAGCGTTGCATTAGATCGTAAAAAAGGCTTCCAGGATGGGATAGCCAACACCGCCAATATTAAAATCATACGTACCCAATCCGGTGATTTCACCCGCAGCAAGGGTAAAGAAGTCATGGAAAGCTTTATCAAAGCAGAGAATAACGGGAAAAATATCTGCGCTGTCTATGCCCATAATGACGACATGGCTATTGGTGCCATTCAGGCGATAAAAGAAGCCGGATTAAAACCAGGCAAAGATATTAAAATCATCTCTATTGACGGCGTACCTGATATTTTTAAAGCCATGTTAGCAGGCGAATCAAATGCCTCTGTTGAGTTAACACCGAATATGGCTGGACCTGCTTTTGATGCACTGATTTCTTATAAAGATAAAGGTATCGCACCACCTAAAAATATCAAAACAGAATCAAAACTATTCCAACCAGACAATGCCAAAGAACAGTATGAATTGAAAAAAAATATGGGCTATTAACAGTAGCAATAAAATTCCATATTGATTTCACATAAGAACACCATATGAATGATTTTATATGGTGTTCTGTTCATGGAGCACATATGAACAATATACATCCGGATAATGATGCTGTTTTGGATATTAAGGGAATTTGTAAAACATTCCCTGGGGTCAGGGCCTTACATAATGTTGATTTTTCGCTGAAACGGGGCGAAATCATGGCATTGCTGGGAGAAAATGGGGCGGGTAAATCGACCTTAGTCAAAACGTTAACCGGTGTTTATCCTCGGGATTCAGGCACAATTTGTTTTGATGGCGAAATGATAAACCCGGCCAACACCGCACATGCGCAGCAACTGGGTATCGGTACCGTTTATCAGGAAGTTAATTTATTACCCAACATGTCCGTAGCCGATAACTTATTTATAGGCCGCGAACCCAAAAAATTTCTCTTAATTGACCGAAAAAAAATGCTTCGTGATGCCAGCAAAATCATGCGCAGTTATGGTTTTGACATGGATGTTACGCTGCCACTCAGTCACTATTCCGTTGCCATGCAACAAATTGTCGCGATTGCCAGAGCCGTTGCCCTTTCAGCCAAAATACTCATTCTTGATGAGCCCACCGCAAGCCTTGATACCAATGAAGTGAAAATGTTGTTCAACATCATGCGTGATTTACGGGCGCAGGGTATTAGCCTGATATTCATCACGCATTTTCTGGATCAGGTCTATGAAGTATCCGATCGCATCACTGTCCTGCGCAATGGTGAACTGGTAGGAACCCGTGTGACTGCGGAATTGGATCAGATTGAACTGGTTAAGATGATGCTGGGCCGGGAACTGGAAGACAATGCCCTGAAGCGAGCCGGCCGCACCTTACACAGTAATAACCCCGTAGTATCTTTCAAAGGTTACAGCAAAAAAGGGATCATCGAGCCATTTGATCTGGAGGTAATGCCCGGTGAAATTGTCGGTCTAGCCGGTTTACTTGGGTCTGGCCGCACAGAAACCGCACAAGTCATTTTCGGCATGACACCAACCGATTCTGGTGAATGCCGTGTCAACAATAACACTGTCAGTATCCGTTCCGCCCGACAAGCCTCCGCGGCCGGTTTTGGTTTTTGCCCGGAAGATCGTAAAACGGATGGCATCATCGCCGCAGCATCTGTGCGTGAAAATATTATTCTGGCGCTACAAGCCCAACGGGGGTGGCTACGTTTAATACCCAAGAAAGAACAGGACAATATTGCTGCACGTTTTATTCAACAACTGGGAATCAAAACACCCAGCCCGGAACAAGCAATTCAGTTTTTGTCCGGCGGTAATCAACAAAAAGTGCTGCTGGCTCGCTGGTTACTAACAAAACCACAATTTCTAATTCTTGATGAACCAACCCGCGGTATTGATGTCGGGGCGCATGCGGAAATTATCCGGTTGATCGAATCACTCTGCGCGAATGGTCTGGCTTTACTGGTTATCTCATCAGAACTGGAAGAGTTGGTTGGTTATGCCGATCGAGTGGTCGTGCTGAGAGACAGAAAACAAGTAGCAGAAATTCCGACAGAAGAACTTTCTGTTCCCGCCATCATGAAAGCAATCGCGATGTGAGGACTGCATAAAAATGATCCCCTCTATTTTACCGTTGTCGGAAAAAATTCCGACCTTGAAAAAAGGTCTGCCGAAAGGTAGCGCCCAGTTCGCCGCTTTAATATTAGTGTTACTGATAAACAATTTAGTGGCCGATAACTTTTTCTCCATTCACCTGCAAGATGGTCGTTTATTTGGCAGTTTGATTGATATATTAAACCGCTGCGCACCTGTTGCCTTACTCTCTATCGGCATGACTCTGGTGATTGCCACGGGCGGGATTGATCTGTCTGTCGGTGCCATCATGGCAATTAGTGGTGCCACCTTGGCCAGTATGGCCGCTAACTACTCACTGCCTGTCATTTTGCTGACCACTCTGAGTGTGGGTGCACTCTGTGGCCTCTGGAACGGCTGTTTAGTCGCCGTATTAAAAATGCAACCGATTGTCGCCACTTTGATATTGATGGTGGCAGGCCGCGGCATTGCGCAACTCATTACCGAAGGTCAAATCATTACCTTCAATAATGCCGCGCTAGCCTGGTTTGGTAACGGCTCATTCTTATTTGTACCAACCCCCATCATCATTACGATACTGGCCGCCGGTCTTATCTGGTTACTCACGAAAAAAACGGCTTTAGGCTTATTCATTGAAGCGGTTGGGATCAACATCCGCGCTGCAAAAAATGCCGGCGTGAATACACCGATGGTCGTGATAGCAACTTATATTCTGAGCGGTATTCTGGCGGCGCTGGCAGGGATCATTGTGGCAGCGGATATCCGTGGTGCAGATGCTAATAATGCGGGTTTGTGGCTGGAAATGGACGCCATTCTGGCGGTGGTCATTGGCGGAACATCACTCATGGGCGGACGGTTTAATTTGCTGCTCTCGCTTATCGGCACGCTCATTATTCAGGGAGTAAATACCGGCATTCTCTTATCAGGCTACCAACCGCAATGGAATTTGATCGTCAAAGCGGCTGTTGTGCTGTTTGTCTTGATCTTGCAATCGCCAGCCATCCTTCGTTTCATAAAAAGAGGTCATCATCATGCTTAAACGCAATTTATCCTTGGTGATCACCATCAGTGTTTTCATCATTGGCTATCTGATTTGCTTATTGTCTTTTCCGGCCTTTCTATCAACCCGGATCGTGTGCAATATCCTGACGGATAATGCCTTCCTCGGTATCGTTGCCGTTGGCATGACGTTTGTTATTTTATCCGGCGGGATAGATCTGTCAGTTGGTGCCGTTATCGCATTTACCGGGGTATTTCTGGCGAAAATGCTTGGTGACTGGGCCATTGCACCGCAATTTGCGATCCCCATTATTCTCATTATGGGTGCTTGTTTTGGCGCCTTTATGGGATGGTTAATTGATACATTAAAAATACCGGCGTTTATTATCACACTGGCGGGTATGTTCTTTTTACGTGGCACCAGTTTTCTCATTTCTGAACAATCGTTACCGATTAATGATCCCGCTTTTAGTGCACTTTCCCGCATGTCGTGGCATATCATCGGTGGTGGTCGCTTAAGTCTGTTGGCTATTATCATGCTGATTGTCGTTAGTATCGGCATCGTACTGGCAACCCGAACTCGTTTTGGCAATAACGTCTATGCGGTTGGCGGTAATGCGACTTCTGCAGAACTGATGGGGATCTCAATTCGTTACACAACGATTGGCATCTATATGTTATCCACCACTATGGCGACCCTAGCCGGTATTATTTTTGCCATCTACACTTCAGCCGGTTATCCCTTGGCTGCCGTGGGCGTAGAACTGGATGCAATTGCTGCTGTCGTTATCGGTGGAACATTGCTTAGCGGCGGGGTTGGCACGGTTTTGGGGTCATTGTTTGGTGTCTTGATTCAAGGACTGATACAAACATACATCAATTTTGATGGCACCCTGAGTTCATGGTGGACCAAAATTATTATTGGCATTTTGCTGTTCAGCTTTATCGGGCTACAACGTCTGCTGTCTGCTTTTTCTGAAAATCAAAAAGCCAGTAAACCAACCTTACTCACTGTCCGTGAAAATAGCCCTATAAGTTGAAAAATCACTGAAGGTCAGACTATGCGTTGCGCATAATTGTTCTATTGGCTATTAGCAAAAGACAAAGATGTTGAACTCGATGACAGGTAAGCGAGAGAGGTTACAACAGGGAAATAGACGCAGAAACAAGAAATGGGATATTCAGAAGGCCCAAAAATGATGAGGCACCGCAAGAGCAGTGCCACATCAGAGGGTTCATCATCAAGAAATAATTATTTCTTGTAATGAGTTGCCAGGTTGTCCAGACGTGCGTTAGCGCGAGCAGCTTCTGCTTTAGCGTCAGCAACGTCAGCAGCCAGTTTGCTCTGACCGTCTTTGATTGAACCAACTTCAGTAGCCAGCTGGTCAACTTTACCAGTCAGGGTCTGAACGTCAGATTCGATTTTAGAAGTGTTTGCACAACCAACCAGCAGGGTTGAGCTCAGAGCGATGGTGCCCAGCAGTACTTGATACTTGTTCATGATAACTCCTTTGACTTTATTAGGATGGCTTCAAGCCCAGATAGTATGGCACATAAAATGACCATACGAATCTCAGATCTGTAAATTTTTTGCATTTTGCAAAGGAATTTATGACCTTTGATTCTTGGCGCTATCTTCTCCGATTTAATACCAACAGACAATCCACATATTGCATTAAAACATCAAAAAAATTGAAAATTTCCCTATTAAAAAGCATC
>NZ_OY781385.1 GCF_963676665.1 uncultured Tolumonas sp. | reverse complement strand
ATTGGATGAAGTCACACGGGTCTTTGTGCGGCTTAAAGCGTTTGGCATCGATCCGATGAACGGCACGATGCAGGGCATAGTTGACCAGGCGTATAAACTGGGTGGCGGGTTTGAAGAGGTTCAAGGCATATCACTGGCATTAGGTCAGGCGTGGGCGAAACAAAAGCTCCAGGGCGAAGAGATCCTGCAGTTAATAGAACGTGGTGTTCCAGTGTGGGAAATGCTGGAGAAAGTGACCGGGAAGAATACGGCAGAGCTGCAAAAAATGTCGGAGGCTGGGGCATTAGGCCGCGACACTATCACATCATTAATGAATGTCATGGCTCAGTCATCTGCGGGCGCTGCCGCTGACAATATGAGTTTATTGTCAGGGCTCATCTCAAACGCGAAAGATAATATCGAAAAGTTTTACCGCATGGTTGCGGATAACGGGGCACTGGATTGGTTAAAGCGTCAGCTTAGCGATTTGAATGCTGAGTTTGATCGTATGCTGGCAGATGGTTCATTACAGAAATGGGCTAAGCAAATTTCTGACGGGGTCATTTCTACTGGTGAGGCAGTTAAACAATTAATCTCAACATTGATTGATTGGAAAAGCCAAATTGCCACTGTTGGTCAGGCTTGGATTGGTCTGAAAATAGCGAGTTGGACTTCATCTGTATTGCAATTTGCGGCCAGCTGGAAAAATGTTGGCGCCGCTATTTCATCAGCAACAGCCGCATCGCCGTTGTTAGTTGCACTAAGTAACCCGATTGTTGCTTTGGGGTGTCGCAACTTGCTGGCACTACAAAATTTGCCTTGGATTTAGGAAAAGCAATTTTTGACCTAGGCGAAGGGCAAGAGATTAAAAATCGAAACGCAGAACGTGAGCGAGAAAATAACCAGCAGTTGCTATCGCAAGGCAACCCAGCTCATGGCACAAAATGCGGCATACAGTGACCTGCAATACAAAACTGCCGACGCTATTAAATACATGTCAGATGCAGATCGTGAACGCTATGAGCAGGCGCTGGAAGGGAATAAAAACTATATTGCAGGTCAGCTGAATGTTAATGCAGCGCTAGAACAGGCTGGGTTATTAACAGAAGAACAGAAAAATAAAACTGAAAGTGCGACTGCTGCCATGCGTCAGGCATATGCAGATTTCGCTGCTGGTGAGCAGCAGCATCTTGCACAGGCCAGCAAGTCAATTGATGACTATGTGGCCGATATTGAGAAAGCAAAATCAACTGCAGAGGGGCTAGCTAATTCATCGCTCGGTGATGTGTTCAAAACAGCGGGTCTTGATTTTGACCAGATCTCAGGTCGAGTAGGCAAAACGGTTCAAACTTATGTAACTGGTTTGCAGCAAATGGAACAAGCCACCAGTGTGACTGGCCCGGCAATCAACGCCTATCTGACCAAAGCTTTTGATAGTGCCAAGAATCAAACTGAACTGGATTCCTTGATCGGGAAGATGAGCACATTACATTCCCAGGGCAAGCTAGTGGGTGATGATTACATTTCGTCGTTAGGCGCTGCGGCGAACGCAGCCAAATCGCTGTCTGCAACGAACTCAGAGGCAGGGCAGGCTTATATTAATTTGCTCAAGCAACAGAAAGCGGCAGCGGAAGAGGCGTATAAAACAACAGGGCTTGAGCAGTATAAGAATAAAATTGGACAACTTAATCTTGATATTCTGAAACTGACTGCTAGCCACCAAAAGCTAGGCAACGCGGCCAATGATATTGAGCAAGCATACAGCGATTTAGGAATTAAAAGCGCGGCAACATTAGAGGCGATGGCCGCAAAAGCTGAAGCTGCCTATGGCAAAATCACTGCATCTGGCACCGCATCGCTAGAGCAGCAAAAGGCGGCCTTTCTTGCCTTCGCTAAAGCTGAAATTGAAGCCGCTAATGCATCAGGAAGATTACCTTCTGCAATGTTGGAAAGCCGGGCCGAAGCACTGGGGTTAACAGATCAATTAAATGGGCTTAATGCTCAGTTAGGTGGCGTAAGCGGTAATGCTAGTTCGGCGGCTGGCGGTTTAAAGACTATGGGTGCTGCAGCTGCAGGTGCCAGTAAAGACACTGGGGATGCCACTAAAAACCTGTCAAAAATGAATGATAGCGTCAACGCTGCCAGTTCCTCAGTTAAATCATATACTGTTATGACCCCATTATTTAAAGCAGCGACATTGGATATGAGCAAAGCTGCATCTTATATGACGATGTCAGTGTCTGATTTAAATAAGGAAATCGAAACACAGCAAAAACTGATTAATAAATTAAGCAATAGCGCTGCACCAGATGGTTTTGGTCAATGGATTAACTCAATAAACTCCGCATCAGTTAAGGTTTATCAGTTCTATGAAAATGCCAGCGAGAGCTGCAATTGAAATTCAAAATATACAAACTGAGCTATCAGAAACCCCTTCTGACAAACTGATAAACCAAGCTGAGAATGCATTAATTAAATTCAAAGATTTGGGTGATGAAAACCTATCCGGTCTGAAAGCTGCTATTGACTCAGCAAAACAAAAAATGGATTCACTGACCGACTCAGTCCAATCAGGGTTAAACAGCCTGAAAGACGAACTGGACGAGCTTGATGCAAACCAGACAGCAATTGAGAACCGCCGATATCAGAGCCAGATTGATGAATGGCAAGGAAAGCTAGCTGAAGCACGTAAAACAGGTAACAAAGAAATTATAGAAGCCGCAAGAGAGGCGTTGCGTCTTGCAGAAGAAGTTCATAATCGCAAACTAGCAACCATTAAAGGCGGAACAGGATGCTGCCAAAGCTGAGACAACTTCAACTCAAACGACTACATCAAATAGTTCGTCATCAAGTAATCAAACGTCATTAGGAGATACAAGTTCTAAAGAAACGATTGAAATAAAATTGGGCGATCAAACTGCAACTATAACTGCTGACTCAGCAAATGCTAATACAGTTAAAAGCATTCTGTCTCAGATACAACAGCATGCAATGCGTACATCCTGATTGATATGTAACCCGCCATAAACCCGACTTTCGCGCGCAGCCGCGAGCAAACTGGTGAGCAACAGTGTTCACCAGAGTTTTATTGTGACAACACCAACTTTAACGTTAGACAGCTTGCTGTTACCTGATGACATGATTTGGGGAGATGAATTTGATTTCTCTCCAGTCAATCGAACCATCACCCCTACATTCACGGGAGGTGCTGATCATTGAAGAAAGCGAATCCGCTGCTGCTCGCCCAATTACGCTAAAAGGCGTTGGTTCTCGTGCGCTGGTTAAGCAATTAAAAGCCTTGGAAAGCCGCATTAATCATCTGATGCCGCTGATTATGCTCGATGGCATTCAGCGTACTGTTGTTTTCAAAACACCCGGTGTTGTTGCGGTGCAATTAGACGCTGAGTACGCAGACCCTGATGACAGTGACCCATACAACATCACATTGAACTTGATTGAGGTGGCCTGATGACAATTCTTGAAGGCGACATCAAGTTACTGGCCTCAGAACGATTAGCCGACACCGATGATGGTGGCGGTCGTATGACCGGCACAGAGGTTGCTACTGGTCAGCATAACAGCCTGTTTCCAGATATCTCTGATCTCGATCGCTCATATGGTCGCGTCAATCTGCGCAAAGCCTTTCTGGATATTGATACCGATAATGTGGATGTCTATTTCGGTTCGCATGTCGCAGTGCTAAAACCGCCGGCTGACCCAAATGTGGCGATCACGTTGTTTTCTACGGAAGACCACTTTGATGAACGGGCAGATGCGGCGTGATTTTGTTGAGCGCTATCTGGCACGGGGGCCGCGCTGGCAGGGTTATTTGTATGACACGCAAATCAAAGGTCAACGGGCGATCCGCTTCTTTCAGCGCAAACAACAACGCTTGCCAGAAGTAGGTGAGACCTTAGATCTGGTTGGCGATGAAGGTAAATCAACCGAATTTGAGCAGTATGTTCGCATCACTAAAGTCAGCTCAGAAGAGCGTGAGTTTCTGATATCCGGTTATGGTCAGTCCTTTGTTCGCACTGTCGTTACAGCTGAAATCTCTGATCCATTGCGTTATACGTTTGAAGGTAATACGCCCACGCCGTATGACAATGAAACACAGAAAACAGGGTTTCGTGAAACAGTGGTCGCAGATGCGGCGGAATACTTCGGCACGGTGCCATTAAAATCGGCAGCGGCATTTGGCAGCATGCAATGTTATGCACAAACCATTTTCACCCAACTGGTGCCATCTTCCCGCACTGAAACACCAGCTATCGATCTGAACCGCTGGCGGGCAGAGCAGCACGCTGACACCGTCAGATAATGGCGTAGTAACTACCACGACCGTGGTAGCCCTTGGCCCGAATAAATCATGGTATCTCGGTAATGCTGCGCAACCGGGCAGTGTCAGTTTTGTTATCGGCTCGGCCACCATAAAAGATTCCGGCGGTGAAATGGTGTTAGGTGGCACAGTCGTTGGCAGCATTGAATATCAACGTGGGGTTGTGTCGTTCAACACGCAATGCCCGGATTACGGCACCGCCACCAAGACGATTGCCTTCAAACCCGCCGGAAGCGTGTCACGTATCAGCGACACCATGAATATTCCCATCAATGAGAACACTCGAGGATATGCCTACACCGCCACACTGAGACCTATTCCGGATCCAGGCTCACTGATTGTCAGTTTCATGTCGCAGGGGAAATGGTACGACCTGGTTGATAACGGGAAAGGGGAATTGTATGGCGCTGATGCGGCTTACGGCTCTGGCACCATTAGTTTTACAACTGGTTCTCTCATGATGACCTTGGGTGCATTGCCCGATACCGGTTCATCCATCTTGTTTGCATGGGGCAGCCCAACCACTTCGTTTAATCGTGCAAATATACCAACGACACAGGCGGGGGTATCTGGCGTGTTGGGCGACGGAATTACCTTTAACGAATGGCCGCTGCTGACTATTTCTGCGTAAGGATTTAATAAAATGACGATAACCAAGCAGGGGTCGATTGTTGCAGGCTCCGTTACTGCCTCATGGGTTGTGGGTACGGAAACCAAAACAGCGGCAGCGGATGTGAACGGGGTATTCAGTGGCGATGCAACCGGCATCGTTGATAATGTCACGGGTCGGTTCTCTATGTTCCCTAAGG
>NZ_OY781384.1 GCF_963676665.1 uncultured Tolumonas sp. | reverse complement strand
ACCATTCGCTTGAATTCGTTTGGAACACCGGGGGTGAAATAACATAAGGCTTTGTTGATTTGTAACTTAAAGCCACATGCGGTGCCGATAGGGTTGTCTAGTACGGTGGCACCTTGCGGTAACATCGCTTGTTTGCGGTTACTGACTGGCATGGCGCGTCCGCGATTAGAAAACTTCTGCTCCATGTTCGCCAACCAGTCGGTGTTGAGTTCCTGAGGTACACCGGCAACCAGGGCGACCGCATCGGTTGTTTTATCATCGGAAGTTGGGCCAAGGCCGCCATTAAAAATAATGACGTCGGCAACCAGACTGCGTTCTTGCAAAAGAGTCGTTAAATCATCCATCCGGTCGCCAACGGTCTGACGACGCCGAACCTGCCAGCCTTTTTCCAGTAACTGCAGACTTAACCATGAGGCATTTGTGTCAACGGTAAAACCGGTGAGAACTTCATCACCGGTGGTAATTATTTCAATAATCATGAGGGTACCAATATTGAATTAAGCATTTACATGCTAACAATCAGTTACTGTTGGGCCCACTTGAGGAGTCGAAGAAGTAGCTGATTCGGGTTCGCGGACTCAGATAATCAAAGATTTCTTGCGGTAAACGGGACGGCAATAATACTCGTTTGATGCTTAAGTTCATATTCTCTAAATCGACCACGGCAGCTTCCGTTCGAGGAATTGCTGCATCGTAAATCAGTACTGAAGGATACAGCAGACGTTGGCTATTGACCGACATAACCAGCCCAATCTGACCATTGGATAATTCAACCACGCTACCTGGCGGATAAATGCCCAAATGTTTGATTAATAGGCCGATGTAGTCTTTATTCAACTGCTGTGTTTTGTGCTTAAACATAAACGACAACACGGTATGAGGTGTTGCTGCGGTTTTTCCGCCAATTTGCGGATGGCACAAAGAGTCATATTCATCGATCACCGCCATTAACTGGCTGAGATCGTCGATCTGCGAGGCAACTAGCCCTTCCGGATAACCAGAGCCATCGAGCCGTTCATGATGTCGCAGAATTATCCCTTTCGCTTGCGCGGGGAATTCCTGCGCTAAATCCAACAAACTCAGGCTATAACGCGGATGCATCTTATACAGATTTTCTTCCGGTTTGCTCAGCGGTTCTGTTTTTCTCAGGATCTGCGTGGGGATTTTGATTTTGCCAATATCATGGAATACGGCAGCCATACCGAGCAGTTTGATCTCTTCTGCGGTTTTACCACATTGTTTAGCCAGCAACATCGATAACATTGCCACGTTTAACGTATGGTAATAAAGGCTTTCGCCTTCCGGCGAGTCAGACATCAGATGCAGCACCATTTGATCTGCTTGCATCAATTGATTCGTGATATCGTCAATCAGTTCATGTGCTTCGCGGATCGCATTTAACGGTCGGTTCTGCAATTTGTTAATCAGCGCCCGCATTTGTGCCAGTGAACGATTGAACGACTGTTCCGTTCTTTGCACATTGCGCCGATACTCTTTCATCTGCTCAATACGCTGTAACTTTTCAGCCTGCATATTTTCCTGCAGTGTCACGATCTCATCATCGAGATCAACGTCACTTTGTGGCATCTCTAAGATTTCAGCGGGCTTAGGCGGAGCGTCAGATTTTTCCGGGATGATGAAGACATGCTTTAATCCAAGTTGACGAATCAATTGGATTTGTTCTTCTTTCTTGATCATAAAGCTGGAAAGCAGGAACGGGTGATCCCGCCAGCTGAGAGGCAGCTTGATATAGTTTCCGATTTGTAATCGATCGACGGATATACGGAGTTCTGCCATAACATCATGTAATGCTTAAACCTGTACTTAGGTTACTGGATGGGGGCGGTCAAGAGAAGCATTTGTTGTTTCGGATGTCGCAAAAAATTCGTCGTGTGATTCAGGAAGAATGTTTTACTGAGATGATCAGCGCTATTTCCGGCAACGTATCTTACCAGATGGATATAAAAAGAGATCCTGGTGACAGGTTACCCTGGATGGTGTAGGCTTCTGGATGTCCAGACGTTTTTACTGATAGATGTGGGAGCTAGTCATGCCAATCAAAATTCCCGACCAATTGCCTGCTGCGGGTGTGCTGACCGAAGAAAATATCTTCGTGATGACAGACAGCCGTGCTGCGCATCAGGATATCCGGCCCTTAAAAGTGCTGTTATTGAATTTGATGCCGAAAAAAATTGAGACGGAAATTCAGTTGATGCGCATGCTCTCGAATTCACCATTGCAGGTGATCGTGGATTTGCTGCGTATCGATGACCGGGAATCTAAAAATACGCCGAAGATCCATGTTGAAACCTTTTATCAGGATTTTGACCAGATCAAAGATAATAAATATGACGGTCTGATCATCACCGGTGCACCGTTAGGTTTAGTGCAATTTAGTGACGTCGTTTATTTTGATACGTTGGTTAAGATCATTGAGTGGTCTAAGCACAATGTTACGTCGACCCTGTTTCTTTGTTGGGCTGCCCAAGCGGCATTAAAAGTGTTGTATGGACTGGAAAAACAGACTCGTGATGTGAAATTGTCGGGGGTTTATTATCACCGCAAACTGGAAGAGCAAGATCCGCTGGTGCGTGGTTTTGATGATGTGTTTTTAGCACCGCACTCCCGTTATGCATCCTTCGATGGCGACTTCGTGCGTGCGAACACTGATTTACGGATTTTTGCTGAATCAGATGAAGCGGGTGTCTATCTGGCTGCCAGTAAAGACTGTCGTCAGGTGTTTGTTACCGGTCATCCAGAATATGATGCCGATACCTTACACCATGAATATCATCGTGATTTAGCGGCGGGTATCGACCCTCTCATTCCGGCTAATTATTACCCGAACAACAACCCTGATAATCAGCCTCATCATAGCTGGCGCAGTCATGGGCATCTGTTATTCTCTAATTGGCTAAACTATTACGTTTATCAGCTGACACCGTTTGATTTAAATTCACTGACTCATAAATCAAACGAAAGTAACTGGGAAATTTAGTTCCACCCCCGTCTCAGTTATTATTGTGTTGTCCCGGCTAGGATGCCGGGCAACCCCGTTTCAGAATTATCTGCATCACCGATATTGAGGAAGCCCCCGTGGTCGTAAAGGTAAATACATCAGCACTGCATCAGTCATTACAGGAACGTATTCTGCTCATTGATGGTGGCATGGGCACCATGATCCAAAGTTATCAGCTGCAGGAAGCAGACTTTCGTGGTGAGCGTTTTGCCGATTGGCCTTCCGATCTCAAAGGCAATAACGACCTATTGGTGTTGACCAAACCAGACGTGATTGCGGCGATCCATGATGCTTATCTGGCGGCCGGTGCAGATATTCTGGAAACCAACAGCTTTAATGCCACGCGTATCGCGATGGCGGACTATCAGATGGAAGATCTGTCTGCGGAAATTAACCGTGAAGCCGCACGTCTGGCGCGCAAAGTGGCTGATGAATGGAATGCTAAAACACCGGAAAAACCGCGTTTTGTGGCGGGTGTTTTTAGGCCCAACAAACCGTACAGCCTCTATTTCACCGGATGTGAATGACCCGGGTAAACGTAACGTTACCTTTGATGTGTTGGTTGATGCCTATAAAGAATCGACCGAAGCCTTAATCGAGGGTGGGGTCGATATCATCATGATTGAAACCATCTTTGATACGCTGAATGCCAAAGCCGCATTTTTTGCAGTCGACACCATTTTTGACAAACTCGGCTTCAAATTGCCAGTCATGATCTCTGGCACCATCACCGATGCCTCCGGGCGAACGCTGTCTGGTCAGACGACCGAAGCTTTCTATAACTCGTTGCGCCATGCTGAACCGTTATCGTTTGGTCTGAACTGTGCACTGGGTCCGAAAGAGCTGCGTCAATATGTGCAGGAACTGGCGCGTATTTCAGAAAGCTATGTTTCAGTGCACCCCAATGCTGGTCTGCCTAACGCCTTTGGTGGTTACGATCTGGAGGCCGATGAAATGGCTGACCACATCCGTGAATGGGCCGAATCAGGTTTCCTGAATATGGTTGGTGGTTGCTGCGGCACCACACCAGACCATATTCGTGCGATGGCAAAAGCGGTGGCAGGCATTAAACCGCGTGAGCTGCCAAAACTACCCGTGGCTTGTCGTCTTGCGGGTTTAGAACCACTGACCATTGATGAAAACTCCATGTTCGTGAACGTGGGTGAGCGGACCAATGTCACCGGTTCCGCTAAATTCAAGCGTTTGATCAAAGAAGAGCAATATGACGAAGCGCTGGATATCGCCCGTCAGCAAGTGATCAGTGGCGCGCAGATCATCGATATCAACATGGATGAAGGCATGTTGGATGCGCAAGCATGTATGGTGCGTTTCCTGAATCTGATCGCGTCTGAACCGGATATCTCGCGTGTACCAATCATGATCGACTCTTCCAAATGGGAAGTGATCGAGGCGGGTCTGAAATGTATTCAGGGTAAAGGTATTGTTAACTCTATCTCCATGAAAGAGGGAGAAGAGAAATTTATCGCGCAGGCGAAATTGTT
This sequence comes from uncultured Tolumonas sp., assembly GCF_963676665.1. Taxonomy (NCBI): domain Bacteria; kingdom Pseudomonadati; phylum Pseudomonadota; class Gammaproteobacteria; order Aeromonadales; family Aeromonadaceae; genus Tolumonas; species uncultured Tolumonas sp. The sequence continues at coordinate 1,921 of NZ_OY781384.1, read as the reverse complement.
GCGTCGTTACGGTGCGGCAGTGATTGTCATGGCGTTCGATGAAGTGGGGCAGGCCGATACCCGTGCACGTAAATTCGAGATTTGTCAGCGCGCGTATAAGATCCTGACCGAACAAGTCGGCTTCCCGCCGGAAGATATTATTTTTGACCCGAACATCTTTGCCGTCGCCACCGGTATTGATGAACACAATAACTACGCCGTTGATTTCATCGAAGCCGTTAAAGACATTAAAACCAATTTACCGCATGCCATGATCTCTGGTGGTGTCTCTAACGTGTCGTTCTCATTCCGTGGTAACGATCAGGTTCGTGAAGCGATCCACTCCGTGTTCCTCTATTACACCATTAAAAATGGTATGGACATGGGTATCGTGAATGCCGGCCAGTTGGCGATTTATGAGGATATTCCTGCTGAGCTGAAAGAAAAAGTTGAAGCTGTGGTGCTGAATACTCATCCGGGGGCGACTGAGGAATTACTGACCATTGCCGAGAAATATCGTGGTGGTGCGGCTCAACAGGCGATTGATCCTCGTGAGCAAGAGTGGCGCAGCTGGCCAGTGGGTAAACGACTGGAACATGCGTTGGTCAAAGGCATTACTGATTTTATTGATGAAGACACCGAAGAAGCCCGTCAATTGGCGGCAAAACCGATTGAGGTGATTGAAGGCCCGTTGATGGCTGGCATGAATGTAGTCGGTGATTTGTTCGGCGCCGGTAAAATGTTCCTGCCGCAGGTGGTGAAATCTGCGCGCGTGATGAAACGCGCTGTGGCTTATCTGCAACCCTACATTGAAATGGGAAAAAGTGCGGGTCAGAGTAACGGCAAGATTGTCATGGCAACGGTCAAAGGCGATGTGCACGATATCGGCAAAAACATCGTCGGTGTGGTGCTGCAATGTAATAACTACGAAATTGTTGATCTGGGCGTCATGGTCTCTTGCGAGAAAATATTGCAGACGGCTAGAGATGTGAATGCCGATATTATCGGTCTGTCAGGTCTCATCACGCCATCGCTGGATGAAATGGTGCATGTCGCCAAGGAGATGGAACGTCAGGGCTTTAAGATCCCACTGATGATTGGTGGTGCGACGACATCAAAAGCACATACTGCAGTAAAAATTGAACAAAATTACAGTGAAGCAGTCGTTTATGTGTCTAACGCTTCGCGTGCGGTTGGTGTAGTGCAAAATCTGCTAAGTGCAGAGCAAAAAGCACCATTTGTTGAGCGCTTGCGCGAAGAGTATGTGCGTGTGCGTGAGCAGCACAGTCGTAAACAACCGCGAACTCCGCCTGTTACGCTGGAAGCGGCCCGAGCGAATGGTTTGCAGCTTGATTGGCAGAATTATCAGCCACCGAAGCCAAATATACTGGGCACGAAAGTGATTGATGATGTCTCGATTGTGACGCTGCGAGAATATATCGACTGGACGCCGTTTTTCCTCAGTTGGGAGTTGGCCGGTAAATTCCCGCGTATCTTACAAGATGAAGTCGTTGGTGAGGAAGCTACCCGCTTATATCACGATGCGTTAGCGATGCTTGATCGTCTACAAGCCACTGGTGAAGTGAAAGCCAGCGGCATCATCGGTCTGTTTGCAGCGAATCGCACCGGTGATGATGTTGAAATCTATACCGACGAGTCTCGCACCCAAGTGTTGCAGACGTTCCACTTCCTGCGTCAGCAAACTAATAAAGCGATGCAGGCTCGTGATGGTGAGGTATTCCCGAACTATTGTCTGGCTGACTTTATTGCGCCGAAAGAGAGTGGTGTGGCTGATTACTTTGGCGGTTTTGCGGTGACTGGTGGTATCGGCGAAGCTGCTTTGGCGGAAGCTTATAAAGCGGCAGGCGATGATTACAATGCGATCCTCATTCAAGCGGTCTGTGACCGTTTGGCCGAAGCGTTTGCGGAATATTTGCATGCT
>NZ_OY781383.1 GCF_963676665.1 uncultured Tolumonas sp. | reverse complement strand
GCCGGCATTCAGATGGAGCATATTAATAGTTTGATCCGGCGCATTACTATGGTGACTGACCTTGCGCATGCGTAAAAACTAATTCGTGGCGATATAAGAAAATGATATAACTAGAGCTGTCTATATTTAACTATGCAATATAAAAGGCAGGAATCAGGGTATGCAGGAGCAAGGAGTGCTGTTGTCCCGGGAAGAACAAACTAAGATAACCCGGGTGCTGGTGAGAACGGCACAGATGCTGGCTCAGTGTGGTGCGGAAAGTCGTTTGATTGAACAAACGACATGTCGTGTTGGCGCTGCGTTAGGTGTTGAAAGTGTTGAAATGGCGATTTCCCCGAGTGCTGTTGTTTTAACAACACTCAATCATGGTTCTTGTATTACTACGACACGGCGTATCCATGAGTTGGGTATTAACATGCATGTTCTGTGTGCTATCCAGCGGATCTGTATTCTGAGTGAAAAGCGTCTGCTGACGACAGCAGATGATGTCAATAAACACTTAACCGAGATTAAACCATTCCGATATAACCGCTGGTTAGTGGTGTTTATGATTGGTTTATCATGTGGTGCATTCAGTTTGTTATTTGGTGGCGATTGGCCAGTATTTTTTACGACCTGCGTGGCATCGGCCATGGGTATGTTTGTTCGTCAGGAAATTGCGCATCGTCATTTCAGCCCATTAATTAATTTTGCTACGACGGCATTTATTGCGACCTCAATCGCTAGCATGGCAACCGTGTATCACTGGAGTGAACAGCCGTATTTGGCGATGGCTGCCTGCGTCTTGTTGCTGGTGCCCGGCTTCCCGTTAGTAAATGCCTTATTTGATATGGTTAAGGGTTATTTTAATATGGGGCTTGCGCGTTGGGGCACGGCCACACTGTTAACATTAAGTGCAACTGCTGGAATTGTTTTGGCAATGAAATTAACCGGCGTATGGGGATGGAATCCATAATGGAATTGTTACGGGCAATTGTATTTGATGCTTTTTGGTCCGCAATTCCAGCCGTTGGTTTTGCGATGATTTTTGCCGTTCCACCCCGCATGCTAAAATATTGTGCTGCTGGTGGGGCTTTTGCACATAGCTTGCGAATGTTGCAGATACATTTTGGTATGCCTATTGAATGGGCAACCTTTATTACTACCACACTGGTTGGATTAATTTTTGTTTATGTTTCTCGCCGCTTGTTAGCCCCACGTCCTGTTTTTACCGTTGCGAGCATTATTCCGATGATCCCGGGTAAATTTGCGTTTAACACCATTATTGCGGTGTTAAGCATGAACAGTGGTGGTGTAACAGAAAAGTTATTGCAAGCCAGTATCGAGAATGGTTTGAAAACACTGTTTATCTTGTTTGCTCTTTGTTTTGGGCTGGCAGTACCCTCTTTATTTATTTATCGAAACAGGCCGATTGTATAACGCTATGTTGATCTCTTTAATTGTTGCGATGGCAGAAAATCGCGTGATTGGTCGAGGAAATCAAATGCCTTGGCATTTGCCAGCTGATTTGCGTCATTTCAAAAGCGTGACTTTGGGTAAGCCTGTGATTATGGGGCGGAAGACCTTTGAGTCGATCGGCCGACCATTACCAGGTCGACGTAACCTGGTGATCAGTCGCAATGCGGATTGGCATGCCGAGGGTGTGGAGAGTGTTAATTCTCTGGATGCTGCGCTGGCATTGGTGCAGGATGCTGATGAAGTTATGATCATCGGTGGTGGCCAGTTATACAACGAAGCTCTGCCGTTGGCACAACGCTTATATCTGACACATATCGAGTTACTAGTTACGGATGCTGATACTTGGTTTCCTGATTATTCACAATATCAGTGGCAGCAGCGAGCAGAAGAGTTGCATGATCCCGATGAGAAAAACCCTTATCACTATCGGTTCGAAACATTAGATCGCTGTATTTAAACAAAACAATACATAAAAGAAGACCCGGATTGCCGGGTCTTCTTTTATTCACCGCTGGAGTAAATCGGGCAGTTTAGACTGAACATGGCATTATCTTCCCAACGCCATAACGTTAATTGATTGCCCCAGACACAGCCTGTATCCAATGCTTTGATCTTCGGTAATGGGCATTTTCCCATCAACGCGGCCCAGTGCCCAAATACCAAATGTGGTTCATCGGCGTCAGCTTTTCGTACCTCAAACCAGGGCGCCAGCTGGGCCGGTTTATCGGCAGGCGACTCTTTGCATTTAAACTCTAAACTACCGTCATTGCGGCAAAAGCGCATGCGGGTAAAGCTATTGATGATGTAACGCCAGCGAGGCAAACCAGTTAAGCGAGGGTCCCAGTGTGACGGTTCTTCGCCATACATATGGCCGAGCAACCAAGTACCTTGATCGCTGCGTAACAATGTTTCGACTTCACGTGCACAATGCCGTGCGGTTGCTAGATCCCATTGTGGGGATAAACCCGCATGAGTCATCATTACAGGTAAAGTCGGGTGCTCTGCCATGATTGGGCGGTTTTGCAGCCAATGTATTAATTCATCTCGATCCGGTGCGGTGAGGATGTTTTCCGTTTTATCTTTTTTCTTTGGCAATGCATGTCCGGCGGTGACTGCCAGCAAGTTCAAATCATGATTACCTAATACTGTTGTGGCTCGATCGCCCAAGCTGTACACAAAACGTAATACGTCCAGTGACTGAGGACCACGGGCGACGAGATCACCCGTCAGCCACAGTTCATCCTGCTGGGTATTAAATTGGGCCAGATCCAACAATTGCTGTAATTCAGCGTAACATCCTTGGACGTCGCCAACAAAATAGGTTGCCATACTTCAACACTCTACTTAGCAGGTTTAAGAAATTATCTCATATCGATGGGATAACATATGATTCAGTTGATGAGATGAGGAATTGCCAACGCAAAAGGAGGAATACTCACTTCAAACAGCTGTTCGTTGTATTTGTTTTGAAAGGTATAGCTACCACGCATACAGCCAAAAGGTGTTTTAAGCTGTATGTTGCTTTGATAAGTATAAGATTGGTCCGCGGCTATGATCGGCTGTTGCCCGACCACGCCTTGTCCTTGCACTTCTGTCTGTTGGCCATTGGCATCACTGATCAGCCAGTGGCGGTCCATCAACTGTACATCTTCACCTGATTGGTTATGAATAGTAATTTCATAACCAAAGGCATACAGCGCATCATCTGGATCTGATTGTTCAGCAAGATAAAAGGGGCGCGGTGTGATTTGTATGCCCGGCATAATGCATCCTTAGCGATGAGTTGTCAGCCAGTTAGCAATACTGACAAATTGAGCTAACGTCAAGTTTTCTGGTCGTAGGTTTGGATCAATGTTGATCTCTTCCAACTGTTCTGCCGTGATGAAACTACGGAAGCTATTACGAATAGTTTTACGACGTTGACCAAAACCTTCCTGACACACACGTTGTAAATCAGCAACATCAAGTGCTTCATAAGGACGTTTTTGCCAAGGAGCCAGACGTACCACCGCCGAGTTGACTTTCGGGGCTGGTTTAAATGCGTGGGGGCCCACTTCTAACACCGGTGACACTTGGCAGTAATACTGTGTCATTACCGTCAAACGACCATAGTCTTTGCTGTTTGGACCCGCAGCCAGACGTTCCACCACCTCTTTTTGCAGCATGAAATACATGTCCGTAATATGCTGAGATTTTTCCAGCAGATGAAAAATCAGCGGTGTGGAAATGTTGTAAGGCAGATTGCCGAAGATCCGTAACGGGCGGCCGGGTTGTGCCAGTTCGTCGAAATCAAACTTCATTGCATCCGCTTCATGCACGATCAATTTATCTTTCAGACGTGGATGCTCGCGCAGACGGGCGGCTAAGTCACGGTCGAGTTCAACGACATGCATTTTATCAACCTGATCACAAACAGGTTCAGTTAACGCGCCAAGACCAGGACCAATTTCAACTAACACGTCGTTCTGACGTGGTGCTATTGCCGAGACAATCGCATCAATCGTGTATTGATCGTGCAGGAAGTTTTGGCCAAAACGTTTACGTGCGCGGTGACCGAGGTGAACATTGTCGTTAATCATTGTTTATGAGATACCATTAAGATCGCTTGATGTAATGCGGTTAGCAGGCTGCCATTATGGCTTTTACCGCTGCCAGCTAATTCGAGTGCAGTACCGTGATCGACTGAAGTGCGAATAAACGGCAACCCCAGTGTGATATTGACGGCACGGCCAAATCCTTTGTATTTGAGAACAGGTAAGCCTTGATCGTGATACATGGCTAATACGGCATCAGCGCGTTGCAAATATTTGTCTTGGAACAGGGTGTCAGCAGGAAGTGGACCTTCCAGAGAGTATCCTTGGCTTCTTAATGCCGCCAAGACTGGTTCGATGACATCGATCTCTTCACGCCCCATATGGCCGCCTTCACCGGCATGAGGGTTTAGGCCACAGACCAGAATATGCGGTGTAGTGATACCAAATTGTGTCTGCAGATCATGCTGCAGTATTTCAATGGTTCGCGTTAAGCTTGCTGTAGTGATGGCATCGGCAACATCACGCAAGGGGAGGTGTGTTGTTGCTAGCGCAACCCGCAACCCTTCGGTGGCTAGCATCATGACAACTTGCTCGACCCCTGCTTGTTCTGCAAAAAACTCAGTATGCCCACTAAACGGCACACCGGCTTCATTGATGACACCTTTATGTACTGGGCCGGTCACCAAGGCAGCAAATTCCCCCTTCAGACAGCCATCGGCAGCCCGTTGTAAGGTGGCCAACACGTAATCGCCATTACGTTTATCCAGCTGTCCGGCTGTGACCGGAACAGAAAGAGAAACAGGACAAACCGTTAATACGCCTTGAGGCTGCGCTTGTGCAGGTCGATGTGCATCGTATGGCTGAATATTAATCTGTTTTCCTAACGCTTCTGCACGCTGCTGCAACAGAGCGGGGTCTGCTACGATCACCAGTTCAACCGGCCAGGCTTGTTCGGTTAAGCTCAGCACTAAGTCAGGGCCAATACCTGCCGGTTCACCCGGTGTAATGACAATACGGGGGATCAAATTCATCAGTTATTGCTCCCGTCCATTATCTGGATAAACGCTTCATCACGCAGTTCATCAATCCAGGTTTGCGCTTCTTCCGCAAAACGACGGTTGTAGATCAGTTGATACGCGCGGTTCTCTAATGCTTCTGGTGTGTTTGCTAAACTGCGACGCCCTTCGACCTGAACAATATGCCAGCCGTGCATGGTTTTAAACGGTTGGCTAAATTGGCCAATCGGTAATTTTTTCACCATATCGCGGAATTCTGGTACATACATATCCGGATTAGCCCAACCCAATTCACCGCCTTTAGTGGCAGAACCCGGGTCGTCAGAATATTTTTCGGCTAATTTCGCAAAAGAGGCCTTACCGGATTGAATGTCATGCAGGAACCCTTTCAGCATTTGCTCCGCTTTTTCATCGCTCAGGATGACGGAGGTTTTGATCAGAATATGGCGGGCGTTGGCTTCTTGCAATTCAATGGCTTGTTGTCCTTGCACATCTTTAACATGGATAATATGCAAACCAGCACCAGAACGTAGTGGACCAATAAATTGGTCCTTGTGGGCGCCATTGACTGCTTCAGCCATCAATGACGGCATTTCCTCTACTGTCATCCAGCCCCAGTCCCCACCGTCTAATGCTTTATTATCTGAGCTTTCGGCAACGGCAATCTGGTGGAAATCAGCACCTTTTTTCAGTTGTTGTAACAATTGCTTGGCTTTTTCGGCTACGCGTTGTTGTTCTGCCCGATCGGCATCTGACGGTAAACTCAGCAATATGTGTTCAATATGAAAACGTTGCCCTTTACTGCCTTGTTCACTGATCAGCTTAGCCAGTTGTTTGACTTCCTGATCAGTGATGTTGATCCGCTGACGTAATTGATTGCGGCGAACTTCCGAAATCAACATCTCTTTACGTACGGTTTCCCGAAACTCGGCTGGAGTTAAACCTTCGCGTTCAGCCTGAGCTTGCATGCTAGCGACGGTCTGGCCTTTTTCTGCCGCAACGGAAGCCAGTGCCTGATCCAGTTGTGTATCACCGATCCGTAACCCTTGACGCTCAGCTTGTTGCAGGATCAGACTGTCTTCAATCAAACGATCTAAAACTTGTTTATGCAATTGACTATAGGGCGGCAAACTTTGGTGCTGTTCGGCCGCATCGGTTTGCACTTTATGTATCAATCGATCCAGTTCGCTTTGCAACACTACGTCTTTATTCACAATCGCAATCACGTTATCGAGTGATTGAGTAACAGCCTGAGCGCATAGTGGCAGGGCGAACAACACGCCAGCCAATAACCATTTTGGTGAAAGTTGTTTTAACTGCATGAAAGATACCTTGCTTAATCGTTCAGGTTAAATGGTCGGGAATAAGGTAATAATCGGGTATTCAGATTGTATTTCGGTCCGTTGCCGACACTGCCCAATCCTTTAAACTCGAATTGCAAACCGTATGAGGTTTCCGGTTTTGCCGTTAAAGTGGTGTTATCGGGTGCATTATGCCGTTCAAAAGTGAAATTTACAGCCCAGCAACAAGAATCATAACGAGCACCTAACAGATTATCGATATTCTGACCTGTTTGAGTATCACGATAATGGGCACCAATTAATTGCCAATCACGGTTAATTGGTAATTTCACAACCGCTCCAGCTTGACTGATATCGCGGCGATTATCGGAGGTATCAACCACGAAATTTTCTTTGCTGACAAAACGATAGTTTAATTGGGTCGTATATTTTTGCTGCTGATATTCGACCGCCCCATTTCCCGACGACACTTTTTTGGTTTGGGTGTTGTATTCTGTACCGGTATGCATGTACCAGTCATCGGTTGGGTGGGCATCAGCACGCACGGATAGTAATGAGCGAGAGTTGGTTTGTTTGGTATCGTTTGGTAACAACGTGACTTGTGGTGCTACCAGATCATAAGATTGACCAAGCGTAAACCGCAGACGTTCGGTGTTTTCACTATCAAACAGACGTGTGGTCGCACCGTAGCTCACCCGGTTGGCATCGCTGATCCGATCTAAACCGGCAAAGCGGCGATCACTGAACAGATTGTAATAATCAGACTGCATGTTGGTGGTGTCATATAGACCGATATTATTCTGATTCTTATACGGGATGTATAAATACTGAACTTCGGGTTCTAATGTCTGGGTAAACGGCTGATCATTATACGAAGTCTTACGATCGAAGCTCATGCCACCATGCACTCGTGCTTCCGGTAATGTCCGGCTGACACTTGAGGCTAGGTTATTCAGGCCTAAAGTATTGCTGTAATACGACGACATATCATCAGGAATATCCTGCTGATAATACGTCGCCATCAATTTGCCCTCGGCTTCCAGTGAATAACCCGGTGCTTGTAATATCGGCACTGAAATAGCGGGCTCAGCATGCAGCCGTTGTCCGGTGTAGGCCTTATATTGTTCCGAATTGTTTCCGAAATTAGAGGCTTCAGAATTAAAGCTAAAACTGTATTTATCAGCAGTGTAATACTGGTTGTAGCTTACCTGCGGTAACAACTGATGCGGTGCTGGCGTGTTAGGCAGCAAGATCTGGTAATCACGCACTTCGGTGGTTAGATTCCAGTCTTTTTGGTAATAACCGGCCGTAGTTGATTGCAATAACTGGTTATCAACAATTTGACCAACAGGTGGATGTAATTCGTTGAAATAGTTGTAGTCATTGGCATCAACTCGGCTGTAATCAAGATTCCAGCGCAAATCACCGTTTTGAAAACGGGAACTATGCCGGATATTTGCCAACCAGCGTGGATTTAATTCGTCACTACTAACTTTGCGATCGTTAGCCATGTATTCGGTATAAATCGTGCCGCTTTGCTCGGGTTCTGGCATATAGCGGTATTCGATCTGTTCCATGGTGCCACGGTTTGACATGATACGAGGTGTCAGCGTCATGTCGTAATTCGGTGCAATATTCCAATAATAAGGAGTACTGACGTCAAAGCCATTACTGGAACTATTGGTAAATGTCGGATACAGCAGACCTGATTTACGTTGATCTTTTACCGGGAAGGTAATGTAAGGCGTATAAAATACCGGTACGCTTTTTAGCCACAGCGTAGCATTCCATGCCTCACCAAATACTTCTTCTTGATTGACGTTCACTTCGCTGGCACTCAACCACCAGCTTTCTTGCCCGACTGGACAAGTTGTAAAACGTGCTTTATTTAGCGTCAGTTCTTTTTTCTGATTATCCAGATGAATATTTTCCGCTTCACCGCGCGCAGGGGAGCCGTGCAGTTGATAGGTGGCATTATCAATCTGTGATTCTTTAGTATTTAAATTTGTTGTCAGCTGATCCGGACTTTTAAGCGTTACCTGACCGTCGCGATAGAAAATATTGCCATGCGCCATGACTTGGCGGCTGACTTGATCCAGCTCGGTATAATCGGAACTGAAATATTTATTGCCCTGATTGACCTGCACACCACCTTGATAGATTGCTTTACCATTTTGTGTTGCATTCAATTGATCAGCAGAGACTTCAACCGGCGTGGTTCGGCTGTACTCGGTTGTCGTTGCGGGTGGAACATCGCTGTAGCAACGTTCATCGAAAACACCGGCGCGGAGATTTGGCGGTACATTAACACTGTTACCTGCCGCCTGGCTTGGATGCGGTACGAATGCAAAGCCGGCAGAAACAGAAAAAAGTGCCACAGTAATAGCGTTGATGCGAAACACCATTGGTAATCAGATCCCCTGGCAACTGACGAAGCACTTGGAGCCTTTCGGCGGTTGTGCTTTCACGGTCATTCTTTTATGGTAGCGGGCTATGATAAAGCATTATTCCGATAACGGCTAACACCGAGTAAGAGCCTGCCAGCATGATGACGCAACGCCATGCCCAACTACAGCGATGGGCACAACAAATTGAACAAAATCCTGACTTAACTTTACGTCTGATTTCTGGTGATGCCAGTTTTCGTAAATATTATCGCGCCGCCAATCGGATTTGGGTGGATGCACCGCCGGAAACGGAAAAAAATCGTGAGTTCATCGATAACGCACAAGCTTTACAGCGCACAAACATCACAGCACCAGTCGTGCATCATTCAGACTTGGAACAAGGTTTCTTGTGTGTTTCTGATTTAGGCGATGACGCATTGTTATCTCGTCTCAATGATGAATCAGTTTCTGCATGGTATGGAAAAGCGCTGCAGTTGTTACCCCTGCTAACCAACATCAAGCTTGAGCTGCCTGTTTTTGATGCTGAGTTTATGGCGCGGGAAAACAGCATTTTTCCGGAGTGGTTGTTAGAAAAACACTTACAACTAACACTTTCGATTGCAGAAAAAGAGTTATTGGCGGAAACCTTTGCCTTACTGACAGCCAATAATCTGCAACAGCCACAAGTGGTCATGCACCGTGATTTTCACAGCCGAAACCTGATGGTGTTAGCGGATGAATCGCTGGCCGTGATCGATTTTCAGGATATGGTGCTCGGCCCATTGACCTATGATGCCGTTTCGTTACTGAAGGATTGTTACTGTCGCTGGCCCGATGCTGTAATAGAACAAGGTGTGACGCAGGCTTATCAGCTGTATAGCGAGTCAGGGATTTTATCGGATGTGTCTTACGCACAATTTGTGCAATGGCTGGATCTGACTGGCATGCAACGCCATCTGAAAGCGGCGGGGATCTTTACCCGTTTGTATCATCGCGATGGTAAATCTGGTTATCTGAAGGATATTCCGCGCACGCTCGGTTATGTGCGTGATGTTGCAGCGCGTTATCCGCAACTGGCGGCGTTTGCTGCTTGGTTGGAACAGCGCGTGTTACCTGCATTTGATATGGAAACCGCGTCATGAAAGCGATGATCTTGGCCGCTGGGCGCGGTGATCGGATGCGCCCGTTAACAGATCATCTGCCCAAACCGTTGCTGGTGGCAGGCGGTAAACCGTTGATCCAGCATCATATTGAAAAATTGAAACTCGCCGGTATTACGCAATTAGTCATTAATCATGCCTGGCTTGGGCAAAAGCTGGTTGATTATCTGGGTAGCGGTGAACAGTTTGGTGTTGAGATCAGTTGGTCTGCTGAAGGGGCTGCCGGGTTGGAAACCGCAGGTGGTATTCGTCAAGCCTTGCCGTTATTGGGTGATGAGCCATTTTTAGTGCTTAACGGCGATATCTGGCTAGATATCGACTACAACCAGTTTAGTTCACAGCCATTGGCGGAAAGCGATCATGCTCATCTTTGGTTAGTGGATAATCCGCCACAGCACCCGCAGGGTGATTTTAGTTTGCACCATGATCGGGTGGAAGATCGCCCCGGTTTGACCTTTAGTGGCATTGGTATTTATCGCCCGCAAAGCTTTTTACCGCTGGAGCCCGGTGTGCATAAGTTGGCGCCGATATTGCGGCAATGGATGACGACACAGCAAGTGGCCGGGTCTCATCTCAATGCGGATTGGCGGGATATTGGCACACCAGAGCGGTTGTGCCAGTTAGATAAAGATTTACAGCGAGTAGATCAGGAATTACAGCGAGGTTCGCATGCCGGTTAAAGGCAAAATTATCGGTTTTCTGGTGGGATTATGGATCCTCAATATTCCTGGTGCCTTGCTCGGTTTGTGGATTGGTCATATCTACGATCAGGGTTTACAGGCACAACGCAGTGGTGGGTTTGGCCGCTGGCGCACACCAACCCGTGAAGAGCAGGCGCTATTTTTACACACCGCGTTTGCCGTGATGGGCAATATCGCGAAAGCGGCGGGACGGGTCACTGAGCAGCAAATTCAGGTCGCCACCTTGTTTATGGATCGCATGGGGCTGAATGGCGAGTTACGTCGTGAAGCGCAGGATTCTTTCCGTCAGGGCAAAGAGGCGGAATACGATCTGGAAGGTTCTTTGGCACTGTTTCGCCGTTCCTGTCGCGGTCGCCCCGATCTGTTGCGGGTGTTTCTGGATAT
>NZ_OY781382.1 GCF_963676665.1 uncultured Tolumonas sp. | reverse complement strand
GGTGGCTCAGTGCTTCTACGACCGCATCGAGGCCATTGAAGTGCAGGGTTCTGACTTCGTTCCACGAATTCCGATAAACCAAGTCTATCGTGCCCACCAAACATTCTTGTCGCTGGCCAAAACAGAGCATATCTTCGCCATGCGCCAGCACTGGAGGCATCTCTTCCGGCCAATCCGCGGTTGGATCACGCTCCAGATTGATGAAAATGCCCAGATGCCGGATCTCACACGGACGGCTCAGCGCTAAGTTCCCCGCTGGCGGTAATTCCACCGGGAAGGTGTCCGCCAGATCCTGACAGAATTGCTGCAAGGATGAATGAGTAATATCGGAACCCATCTGGCGCAATGCTACTTGCGTTGTCCGCCACCAGCAGACCATTAACAATAGGCCCAGGCCACCAGCTTAGAGAGATAACCGTTTGTATTCCAGCGGTGGCGCGGCCACATGATGTCATACGGGTTCAGCGAGTGTTTATACAGATACCAAGCCCTGACGATTCAGATGCCCCGGTGGTACTTGGATCAGGCTTAAATTCGACTCTCGCAGATCAGGCGCAATTTTCAGGTTAATACGTTGTACTTTGCGCGCGGTAACGCTTCAAACGCGGTGTAGAGTTTGCGTGACCAGAATGCCAATATCTTCCGGGTTAATGGATTCACTGATGTTATTGCGCCGCGCAAACTGGATCAGCTTGCTGTAACTTTGCATCAGGGCGCTTAACAGCTCTTCGTAAGCAACTTTAACCTGCTCAACCTTCCACTGCGCGTGGCTGTCGAGTTGTTGCAGAATGGTCTGATTTCCAGCCCCATTGCCGCACCAGTTTCACTAACAATTCGCGCCGCCAGCGGCCGTGTTGGGGCGGTTCATTGCGACTCAGCGCATCGCAGATCTTCAGATAAAAACAGCGCCGTGCCAGATCGAGCCGTTTGGTGTCACCCAACTTGGTCAGATAGTCGGTGACCTTATCCAGCATCAGATAATAGGCATCGAGCGATAAACCAAAATCATCATTTTGCTGGAACCAGCGTTTGGCCTGGACGGCCAACAGTTCGGTATGCGGAAACTCGGAAGAATAGGCTTCCATTACCAGAATTTTTAATACCGCTTTGTAAGGCGAATCCAGCCCCTTATAGAGCAGCCACAACGCAGAGCCAAATACTCTTCCGCCGGAATATGACTGACACCGCCGAGATCTAGCCAGTCATCTTCGGAAATCATGCCGGTGCTGAACAACGCCGATGCCAGTGCATCGTATTCATCTTCCCGTTCCGCCGAGATCAGCGGCCATACAGACGTTTACCCGCCACACGGGTAGCACTGCGGTAAAACTCTTCAGCAATAGCAAATGCTGCGCACTGCCGCAGTTATCCAACCCCACCTGCGCGCGATTACCGACCCGAAATTTATTTTCCGGGATCAAGAAGAAGTTCATCTCCACGCCGTGTTGTTCTGCCAGACAGGAAATCAGCTGACACTTTTGCTCTAACGAGCGCCAGTCGCTCCAGCGATAACTCGGGGTTATGACAAACCCAGATATCGAGATCAGAGGTGATACTTTGACCAATCGATGAGGTGCTGCCCATGGTATATACGGCAGATCAAACAAGATTCGGTAACTTCAGGCTCGGTGGTGTGGCCACATTGCGTAAACAGGAATTTGCGTTGCGCCGCGTCGGGCTGAAAATTGGCAATACCATACGGCACCTCACCCGAGATATAACCCGGAAGGTGTGGATGATGGTAATGCAGCAGAAACCGGCAGCATGGAGAGCATGCGCCGGCCTGCTTCGTTTCATTGCCTCCAGCGCCCGTTCCATCTTGATTTGATTGATGGCATCCGCGCGGGCAATCAGCAACTCAAACTGTTTAAACAACCGTTTGGCCTTAGTTGATCAATATTGGACACTTCGCCAGCAAGGCGGGGTGTAATCTCCCCATGTTAGCACAGCTGACAGCGCGGGTAAACCTCCCCGCAATGGTGCGATGTCATGCTCACAGTTCAACCTGAGTTATCAGCCATGCTACTATCAATGAAAACCCATTCGGCACAAACTGTTATGACCGAATTGCGTATCGCCACCCGAAAAAGTCCGCTGGCCTTGTGGCAGGCTAACTTTGTTAAACAACAGCTGGAATTACATCACCCCGGCTTACAAGTGACCCTCGTGCCGATGAGTACACAAGGCGACAAAATTCTCGATACGCCACTGGCTAAAATTGGTGGTAAAAGGTTTGTTTGTTAAAGAATTAGAACAAGCCATGCTGGAAAACCGCGCCGATATCGCCGTCCATTCCATGAAAGATGTACCGGTCGACTTCCCGGCGGGGTTGGGGTCTGGCGGTGATCTGTGAACGCGATGATCCGCACGATGCCTTTGTCAGCACCCGTTATGCCAATGTGTATGAATTACCACAAGGAGCCATAGTCGGCACTTCGAGTCTGCGCCGGCAATGTCAGTTACCGGCGCCCAACGCCCGGATCTGCAAATTCACGATCTGCGTGGCAATGTGAATTCTCGTTTAGCCAAACTCGACGCCGGTGATTACGATGCCATCATTCTGGCCGCTGCCGGTTTACGCCGATTAGAGAAAGCCGACCGTATTCGTTCGCTATTGCCACCGGAACTCAGTTTGCCCGCCAACGGGCAAGGTGCGGTCGGCATTGAATGCCGCCTCGACGATGCACAAACGCAAGCGTTCGTTAGCCCCGCTGGAACATGCCATGACGCGTTATTGTGTAATGGCGGAACGGGCCATGAATCGTAAACTGCAGGGCGGTTGTCAGGTGCCTATCGGAGCGTATGCCGTAATGGAAGATGAGCATATCTGGTTACGCGGCTTGGTCGGCGCGCTGGATGGCCAACAAATTATCCGCGGTGATGTTTCCGGCCCGAAAGCCCAGGCCGAAGCCTTAGGTGAGGTTACTGGCAGAACAGCTGTTAGCCCAAGGTGCAGACGCCATTTTACATGCAGTGTATAACGCATGACCCCGCTGATCCTGCGCCCGCAACCCGCAGCCGATGAACTGGCGGCATTGTTGCGCCAGCAGGGTCATACCCCCGTCGTTTGCCCTCTGCTGAGTTATTTACCCGGTAGCGAACTCGGCGCCCTGACCTCTCGTTTGTCACAAGCGGATATCGTCATCGCGATCAGCGTGGCAGCAGTGCAATATGCCAGCGAGCAACTAGTACAACAGCAGACCAGCTGGCCGTCACACTGCATTTATCTTGCCGTCGGTGCCACCACCGCTGCGCAATGGCAACAGCAGGGAGTTCAGGGTCATCAGCCCAACCGATGCCCGTAGTGAAGGTTTATTAGCACTACCCGTTCTCTGCAATCCGCCACGGGGAAAAATGTTCTTAATTCTGCGTGGTAACGGCGGTCGTGAATTATTGGCTGATGTTTTACTTGAGCTCGGCGCGCATGTTTCTTACCTTGAATGTTATCGTCGTCACTATCTGCATACAGATGGCGCCCCTTTATTACAGGAATGGCAGGCAGCCGGTGTCGACAGTGTTATCATCAGCAGTAGCAAATTGTTCCGGCAATTAATACGACTGTTACCTGAAACAGCAAGTGACTGGTTATCCTCACAACTCTGGTTTGTACCAAGCCAGCGCACCGCGGATGAAATTCACCAGGCAGGCTTCAACAGAGTGACTATTATGTCGGGCGTACAGCATGAAGCTGTGGTGGCTGCATTACAGAATAATCCAGAGGATATAACGCATGAGTGAAGCGCAGGAATCATCACTGCCACCAACCGGGCAGGAGCCAAAACATCGCACTGTGAGACGTCGCAGTTCATCAAAAACGGCCATCGGCCTGTTGTTAGTACTGATAGCCGGCATCGGTGGTTTCAGTTTCTATGTTTATCAGCAACAACAGCAATCGGCACAGGAATTAGCTGCATTACGTAGTGAATTACAACAATTCCACAGCGAACAAACGCCAATTATGGCCGGACAACAAACAGTCAAAGACGCATTAGCCAGCTTCGGCGAACAACAGTTAAAACTGGACAGCCGCCAGCGCGAATTAGAACAAAAATGGCAGGAAAAAGAGCATCAACGCCCGAATGATTGGATGCTGGCGGAAGCCAGTTATCTGGTACGCATGGCGGGTCGTAAATTATGGCTGGAACAGGATCTCACGACCGCCAGCGCCTTATTGATCGATGCCGACAGCCGTATTCAGGCCATTGCCGACCCCTCTTTGATCCCATTACGTAAAGCGCTGGCCGACGATATCGCCAAGCTGAAATCAGCCCCAGAGATCGATCGTGAAGGTTTATCACTGCGCGTAGGCACGTTACTGGATAATATTGACCAGTTAAAAATCAAAGGATCAGATCCAAAACTGGACAATGATCCGGTGGATGATGAAGTCAGCGACCAACTCAGTGATTGGAAAAGTAATCTCGAAAAGAGCGCCAAACAGTTTGCCGAACACTTTGTGACCATTCGCCGCCGTAATAGTGATGTGGAGGCTTTGTTATCACCGGAACAATCGGCCTATCTGCAGGAAAATCTGCGCCTGCAACTGCAACTGGCGCAACTCAGTTTGCTGCGTCAGGAACAAGCCAATTTCCGTAATCATCTGCAAAAAGCACAAAGCTGGCTGGATGATTATTACGAACCCGATGACAGTGCCACCCAATTCATGCAAAAAGAGCTGACCGCATTGCAGGAAGTTGATATTACCGCACACTATCCGCAAACATTTGCGGTACAGCCGCTGCTGGAAAAAATGCTCAGTGAACGCTGGCAAACCGCCCCGGCAGCACGCTAAGGAGAGACAGGATGATCCGTTTGATAGTCTTATTGGTGATTCTGGCTGCGGCGCTGTTATTTGGCCCGCAGCTGGCTGATCATCAGGGATATGTACTGATTTCCGTCGCTGATTACACGATTGAAATGAGTGTGGTTACTGCCACCATCATTGCTGTAGTGTTCTATTTTTTACTGTTGCTGACGGAAAATATCTTAAGCCGCTTGTTTAGTGTGCGTCGTGGTTTACGTGGCTGGTGGAGCAATCACCGTTATGCCAAAGCACAACGCCAGACCCACAAAGGCATGGCCGCTTTAGTTGAAGGTGAATATCAGCGCGCAGAGCACCTGATGCTGCGTGGAGCCGGCCAAAGTGAGCTGCCGTTACTGAATTACCTCTCGGCCGCTGAAGCGGCTCATGCCCAGGGAGAGTTCCAGAAACGCGATGAATATCTGCAAAAAGCTGAAGAGTCTGACCCGCAAGCACAGCTGGCTATTCAGCTGACACAAAACCGCCTACTGCAAGATCAGGGGGAATGGCAACAAAGCCGCGATTTGCTGGAACAGCTACGCCAACGCTGGCCGCAACATCCGCAGATCCTGCAACGGTTACGCGCAGTTTATCAGGCGCAACATGCTTGGCAGGCAGAACTGGAATTACTGCCTTTATTGCGCAAACAACAGCTGCTTAACGACACTGATTACAGCTCGGCACAGGCGCAATGTTATCAGGCACAGTTCAACCATATTTTACAAGAACAGGATGAAACCGCGCTGCTGGCGTTCTGGCAACAGCAACCGCGTACTGTTCGGCATACACAAAGTTTACTGTTGCTGTTGATTGATACGCTGATCCAGCAGCAACAACATCAGGCTGCATTTGAATTGTTAGCACCGTTATTGCGCAAACAAGCCGATGAAGCGTTGTGGCAACGTTGTGCCCGCCTGCAGTTAAATGATTATTCAGCATTATTGAAATCATTGTTACAGCAGCTGAAACAACATCCGCAGTCACCGGCATTACTGTCTGCGTTGGGTCATATTTATTATCAGCAACAACAATATGTCTTAGCGCAAGGTTATCTGGAACGCAGTGTTTCATTACAGCCGACAGCAGCCGATCAACGGGCGTTAGCAGGTATCATGGAACACCAACGTCTGTTTGAAAAAGCCGCAGAATATTACCGCTTAAGTTTGTCCTGACTCCTCCATCCTGCTGCACTGCAGCAGGATAGTTTTCCTGCCCACACTCAATCGCATTATTTTTGTGCACAATAGCACCAAAATGGTTATATTTTCTCGCTATGCTAGCGCTTATAAAATAATAACCATACTTAACTTATTGCTTTATAAGCCCAATTTCATTTTCCAATGACTCTGGCATGTTTTGTGTATCTTCTTAGCGCCCCAAGATGGTGAATAGCTCTATTTTGAGTCAAAAGAAACCCATAATTGCTTTCTGTTGTTATAGCAGCACAAAAATGGGGCGTAAAATTTGAATTTACAGAGGAGATGTTGGTGGAAACCACAAATGCAATCGCAACCCTGACTACAGGTGCCGATACACTGTTTTTACTGCTGGGCGCGGTCATGGTTTTGGCCATGCACGCGGGCTTTGCTTTTCTGGAGCTCGGTACGGTTCGTAGTAAAAACCAGGTTAATGCGCTAGTTAAGATCATTACTGATTTTGGCATCTCCACTATCGCCTATTTTTTCATTGGTTATTATCTGGCTTACGATAAAAGTTTTCTCAGTAGTGCCAGCACCCTGATGACTCAAAACGGGTTAGAACTGACACGCTTTTTCTTCTTGCTGACCTTCGCAGCGGCTATTCCAGCGATTGTCAGTGGCGGTATCGCTGAACGTGCCCGTTTCTACCCAATGTTGTGCAGCTCGTTTCTGATTGTGGGTTTTATTTATCCACTTTTTGAAGGTATTGCCTGGAATGGCCGTTTTGGCGTGCAAGAATGGTTCACCTCGCATTTCGGTGCACCGTTTCATGACTTTGCCGGTTCCGTCGTAGTGCATGCAGTGGGTGGCTGGATTGGTTTAGTGGCGCTGATTTTGTTAGGCACCCGCCGTGGCCGTGTGCGTGGTCATCAGATTTTCAGTTTTGCCCCATCTAATATTCCGATGCTGGCGCTCGGTTCATGGATCCTGATTGTCGGTTGGTTTGGTTTTAACGTGATGTCTGCACAAAAACTGAGTGGTATCAGCGGATTAGTGGCAGTTAACTCCTTGATGGCCATGGTTGGCGGCACATTAGTGGCGATGCTGTTAGGTAAAAACGACCCCGGCTTTATTCATAACGGCCCATTAGCTGGCTTAGTAGCCGTTTGTGCCGGTTCTGATCTGATGCATCCAGTCGGTGCGCTGGTTGTCGGCGGGATCGCTGGTGCTATCTTCATCACCGTATTCACGCTGCTGCAACGTCGTCCAAAAATCGATGACGTGTTAGGGGTCTGGCCACTGCACGGCCTGTGTGGCGCCTGGGGTGGTATTGCGGCCGGCATTTTTGGCAGCACCGCATTAGGTGGCATTGGTGGCGTTTCCTTTATGTCACAGCTGCTGGGCACTGTACTCGGTATTGTGATTGCTGTAGCTGGTGCATTGCTGGTCTATGGCACGATGAAAAAAGTGGTTGGCCTGCGTCTGTCACAAGAAGACGAACACGAAGGTGCTGATCTCGCGATCCACAAAATCAGCGCGGTCATGGACGACTTACAGTCTTAATTTCCTCTCTGTTTTGATAACCGCAAACTGTCTGGTTTGCGGTTATTCTGCTCTTCTCCCGCCTTATATTAATTTGTACTCATGTAAATCTTTTTTCTTTACATAGACTGGCAACAATTCTTCCGTTAACTACTCTTAAATACTGAAACATCATAATTCTAAGAGTACGGGAGTATCAGTATGGCTTGGATGGCTTGGGTCTTTACCCTCGTTGCAACGGGTTTGCTTGCTTTAAATTTGCCTGAAGCCGGCTATGTTTTATTAGTTGCCAGTTTGGCAATACAACTGCTGGTAATAACCCAACGGCGACGTGAGGTTTTTCTGGCACTAGATAAAAACGAACCCGCACTAGTTAATTTACCTCCAGACAACACTCCCCAACTGAATGTGTTAAGCCGCGTAATGACTGCTTGGCAACAGCAAATTCAGGTCGCGTCCGATCTGATACAGCACAACATTGAAGGGCTGATCCAGCCATTTAATGATATGACCTCGCGTATGCGTGAGGAAAATCAGTCCAGTTTATCGTTATTCGGTACCGATAACAGTGATTCGGTGATGACCCGGACACTGGATGACACCCAGGTCAAACTTGCCTCCGTCATCGAAGCCTTCCATTCAGGTCTTACCCATAAAGCGGAACTGCAACACACCATTGCCGATCTGGCGCAATACATGGATGAGATGAAAAAAATGGCCGGCGCTGTGCAGGTGTTAGCCAGTCAAACCAATCTGCTGGCATTGAATGCGGCCATTGAAGCCGCTCGTGCCGGTGAAGCAGGTCGAGGTTTCGCCGTAGTCGCCGATGAAGTCCGTACTTTATCCGGCAAATCAGGTGAAACCGGTCGCGATATCGGTAAAAAAATCGAGGCGATCACCGCAGCTATTCAAGCCACGATTAATGCGGCTGAACGATTAGTACAACATGATGAGTCGAACCTGCAATTACTCGATCGTTCCGTCAATGAAGTTACCGAACGTCTCGGGGAAGAGATCAATTTATTACATGATGCCGGCCACCGTCTGCATAACCTGTCCTGTGAAACAGAAAACAACATCGAGCAAATTATTATCAAATTACAGTTTCAGGATCGGGTTAATCAGATCCTGCACCACCTGCAAACCGACATTGTGAACATAGCCGGAACGGTAGATGACAACTTAGAACAGTTGGATGAAAACAGCTGGAAACAAGCGTTCCAAAAGCGATTTAGCACCGAAGAAGAGTACAAAGGACGTATTAGCCATACCACAAGCAGCGATATCACGTTTTTTTGAGGTAAGCCATTATGGGTAAAACGGTATTAATTGTTGATGACTCAATGTCTATTCGCCAACTGGTCAAAGCCACCTTACTGACTAAAGGTTACACCGTTGTTGATGCCTGTGACGGTGTGGATGCTTTGCAAAAACTGGGTTCTCAGCGAGTTAATCTGGTGATCAGTGACGTCAATATGCCCAATATGGATGGCATTACCTTGCTGAAAGCCATCAAGGCTAAACCAGAACATCGATTTACCCCTGTCATTATGCTCACCACCGAATCACAGGAAGGAAAAAAGCGTGAGGGCCAGGCCGCCGGTGCCAAAGCCTGGATCGTCAAACCTTTCCAGCCAGAACTAATGTTAGCAGCTGTAGAAAAACTACTTATGTAACGCGAGGTTATCATGCCGGTTACTTTGGAAGAGTCCGCTGCCGGACAATGGAATTTATCGTTAAGCGGCCCGTTAACGATTTACGAAGTTGCCGGGATACAAGAGATGTTAAAGCCGCTGACCGCGCCGGAATCACTCACGGTCGATTTACAAGAAGTGGATGAAATCGACACAGCAGGCTTGCAACTGCCTACTTGCACTACATAAATGGCTGGGTGAACACCTGCATCTGATCCGCCACTCTCAGGCTGTGATTGAATTAATTGACCTTTTTCAGCTCGCAGCCTTTTTTGGTGACGACATTGTGTTGCCACAGCATTAAGGAGTGACCATGTTTGATCAGGAGCAGTGGGAACAATTACTGGTCAGTTTTCTGGAAGAGGCCAAAGAGCTGATCCAGAGTGCAGAGACAGCTTTGCTGGCACTCGATGAACAGGCTGCTGATGAAGATACGATCAATGGCTTGTTTCGTGCCATGCATACCCTGAAAGGGTCTGCGGGTCTTTTTTCTCTCGATGGTTTTGTACGCTTTGCCCATCAGATGGAAAATCTGATCATGCGGGTTCGTGATGGCGAATTGATTCTCAACGGAGAGATGATCACCGCATTATTGAGTGCACTGGATATCTTGCGTGGCGAAATTACACAACTGGAACAAACCGGCACTCCTTCCGCCCTCGATGAAGCCAACCCCGAATTACTGAGTCTATTACAAACACTGGGTCACAGCGACATGTCTGCGCTACCAGCAACCACGGCATCACCCGCTCCGGTGGAACGCGAACCGGTCGCAGCTGCTAATCTGCTGGCCAGCTGGCACATTTCGCTGCGTTTTGATCGTCAGTTGCTGCAATACGGTTTTGATCCGGCATCTTTTGTTCGCTACTTAATAAGTAAATTGGGTACCCTGCAACACATTTATCTCATCCAGAGCGAACTGCCCGATTGGTCCGAATTTCAGGCAGAAAATTGCTATCTCGGGCTGGAGCTCGATCTGCAAACGGAGGCCAGTAAAGCAGAAATTGAGGTCCGTCTTTGAATTCATTCAGGAATTAGCCCAGATCCGCATTCTGCCACCCGATAGTCAGGTAGAAGATTATCTGTCTCTGATTGCCGCATTACCGCAAGATGAAGCTCGTCTCGGTGAAATTCTGGTCGCCAGTGGTCTGCTCACCGCCAATGAGCTGACGCGCAGTCTGCAAAAAACAGACCGAACAAACCCAGACTACAAAAATCGGCGACATGTTAGTACAAGACGGTTGCCGTTCCGGCGATTGCCGTCGATGCTGCCTTACAAAAACAACAACAGATCCGCGAACAAAAACAGCATGAAAGCGCGCTGTTAAAAATATCAGCCAAAAAAATGGACGATCTGATCAATCTGGTCGGCGAACTGGTCATTGCTGCAGCGGGTGGTGAAACACTGGCTCGCCAGCAAGGGAATCCGCTATTGCAAGAGTCCATGTCGACGATTAATCAGTATGTCGAACAGATCCGTGAAATCGCCTTACGTCTGCGCATGGTCGAGATCGGCGATACCTTGACGCGTTTTCATCGTTTGATCCGCGATACCAGTAAAGATTTGGGTAAAGAAATTCAGTTACAGATCAACGGTGCTGAGACCGAACTGGATAAAACTGTGGTTGATAAAAATTGCCGACCCACTCACCCATCTGGTCCGCAATGCGCTGGATCATGGTATCGAAACGGCGGAAGAACGCTTGGCCGCCGGTAAACCAGCCAAAGGGGTGCTACATCTGAATGACCTACCATGAATCTGGGAATGTGGTGATCGAGGTACAAGATGATGGCCGGGGTTTAAACCCGGAACGCATTCGTCAGAAAGCGCTCGAAAAAGGGCTGTTAAATACCAACGAACAACTGGATGAACAAGCACTTTATCAGTTGATTTTTGCCCCCGGATTTTCTACTGCTGACAGCATCAGCAATCTGTCTGGCCGTGGTGTTGGTATGGATGTCGTCAAACGCAGTATCGATGCGTTACGCGGCTCCATTGATCTTGATTCCGTTCCCGGAAAGGGGTGTTGCGTACGTATCCGATTGCCACTCACGCTGGCGATTATTGACGGTTTCCTGATCAGTGTCGGTGATACTCCGCTGGTCCTGCCGCTGCAATCAGTCACTGAATGTCTCGAAGCCCACCACAGTGATATCGGTGATCGGACTTACAGCTATCTCGAACTGCGTGGAAAGCCACTGCCTATCGTTCGTCTGCGCGAACATTTCGGAGTAGACAGCAAAAAACCGCAAAGGGAAAACATTGTCGTCGTCCGACAAGGTAAACAAAAACTGGGGCTGGTTGTTGACACCTTGTTAGGCGAACAGCAAATAGTCATCAAACCGCTGGGAGCATTATTTGAACATTTGCATGACATAAGCGGCTCAAGCATTCTCGGTTCCGGGCATGTAGCTCTGATCCTTGATATTCCTGGTTTACAAAAACGAGTACATCATCGCCTGAATAACTTAATGGCGACACCCTGCGAAACAGCACAATCAGAACCAAGGGAAGAGCATGAATCTGTTAGGTAATCTGCGTTTACGCACCCGACTATTACTGGCCTTTATCACGCTGACGCTCGTCACTGTAGCCGTCGGTAGCATTGGTTATGTCAACATGAAAAAGTTACATGAGATGAGCGATTTGATTACAGATCGCGACCTGATTGGTCTCAGTAAAATCAAAGATGCCAACACCATCCGCAATGATATTGCCCGCACCGTCCGCAATATGATGCTGGTATCGACCGAAGAACAGCGCCGCAGCGATCAGTCCAAGCTGGATGCACTGATGAACGAATTAGAAGACAACATCGAGCATGCCAGAAAGACAGTGATCACTGACGAAGGCAAAGCCCGGCTGCAGGATTTTGATAAAACCTGGGTAGCATATAAAGCGGGAGTCGCGAATATGGTCAGCCTGATCAACCAGCAACCGCTGGTGACTGAGACGCCAGCATTTCATTATCTACAAACTGAATTTATCAAGGTGGTGAATGACTCTCGTAAACAGTTGGATGACCTCAGTAAAAATATGGAACATCAGTCTCAGAAAACCAATGAGACTATCGAAAGTATATTTAACAGCAGCGCACAACAAATGTTCATTATTATTGCGATTGCAGCTTTATTTGGCATTGCAATGGGCATATTCATTGCTTACCGGATAGTTAAACAACTCGGTGGTGAACCGGATTATGCAGCTGATATTACCCGCCAGATTGCGGCCGGTAATTTAACGGTGGAAGTCGAGACTAACGAAAACAATAAGCAATCGCTGCTCTATGCCATGAAAGAGATGGTGGCGAAGTTAAATCATATCATCAGCGAAGTCCGCTCCTCTTCTGATGCGTTATCCAGTGCCTCGGAAGAAGTTAGTGCGACCTCGCAATCATTAAGCCAGGCCGCTAGCGAACAATCCGCCAGTGTGGAAGAAACTTCCGCCTCGATGGAGCAGATCTCTGCATCCATTGCCCAGAATACGGAAAGCTCTAAAGTCACTGATTCCATCTCATCGAAAGCCGCCAATGATGTGGAACGCGGTGGTCAGTCAGTGAAGGAAACCGTCAGTGCCATGAAACAGATCGCCGGTAAAATCAGCATCATTGATGATATTGCCTACCAAACCAATCTGCTGGCACTGAATGCGGCGATTGAAGCAGCCCGTGCCGGTGAACACGGTAAGGGCTTCGCAGTAGTTGCCGCAGAAGTACGTAAACTGGCGGAACGCAGCCAAATTGCGGCACAAGAAATTGGCCAGGTCGCCAGCAGCAGTGTGTCTCTGGCCGAACAAGCCGGTAATTTATTTGAACAATTGGTGCCGGATATCAAACGCACCTCCGATTTAGTGCAGGAAATCACTGCCGCCTCTCAAGAACAAACCAGTGGTGTCGCACAAATCAACATTGCCATGAGTCAGCTCAGTCAGATCACCCAGCAAAATGCGTCCGCATCCGAAGAGCTGGCTGCGACTGCTGAAGAGATGACCGCACAAGCCGGGCAATTGATCGATCTCATCAATTACTTCAAGGTCAATGGTGATGCCTCGCTCAAACCCACCAGCAAGAAGGTAACGAGACAAATAAAAGCGCAAGCTGGAAAAGTAAGATCAGCGCACCTGCAACCTGACAGTGGTGATGAACAGTTTGTGCAGTTCTAGGAGTAAACGCGATGGAGGCATTACAAAACAATACAACGCGGGAAGTAACGCCATATCAGCCAACGGTTGATTGGGGTGCAGGGCAAAACCTCTCTTTCCGTTGCATGCAAACGGCGCTGGCCCTGCCGATCGATCGGGTCAGAGAGATCATCGAATATGGGCAAGTCACGACTGTGCCTATGATGCCCGGTTACGTGCGTGGAGTGCTGAATTTACGTGGCAATGTGGTGCCAGTGATTGATTTAGCGTTTCGCTTTGGTGGTAAACCGACCGAAGTAGGCCGACGGACTTGTATTATTATCCTCGAACTGCCAATCGGTAAAACCAGCCAACTCGCCGGATTGATCGTCGATGCCGTGGATGAAGTACTGGATATCGAACAAAGCCAGATTGAACCCCCCCCTGAGTTTGGTACCGGGATCAATACGCAATTTATTCTGGGTATGGCACGGCAAGAAAATGGCTTTTTGATCATTTTGAATGCCGAGGCCTTGTTCAGTGAAGACGAATTGCAGCGCATGCACGAACCACTGGGAGTTGAGAATGTGCTCAAGGACTAGGTATGGAACAGAAGTTACCCAGTTTAAACGATCACGATTTTAATATTATCCGCCATCTGATGGCGGATATTTCCGGCATACAAATGGCGGTCCATAAGCGCGCTTTGGTTTCCGGGCGCTTAATGAAACGCTTGCGCATACTGCAGTTAGACACCTTTTCTGACTACGTGTCCTTGTTAAAAAACCCACAACACCAGGAAGAACGTCGGATTGCGGTCGATCTGCTCACCACCAACGAAACCTTCTTTTTCCGTGAAAAACCGCACTTCGATTTGTTGTTAAAATTACTAAAGCAACACCCTCGCCGTCCGTTACGCTTGTGGAGTGCAGCCTGTTCCAGTGGCGAGGAGGTTTATTCCTTAGCTATGATCTTGAATGAAGGGTTAGAAAAAGGCACTCATTGGGAAATCATGGGTTCCGACCTTTGCCGTCAGGCGTTGGATAAAGCCAAACAGGCCGTTTATCCCTTACAACGCACGGAAAACTTACCGACAGAATGGCTGAACCGTTATTGCCTGAAGGGTGTGGGTGATATGGACGGTCTGTTTCGTATCGGCTCAGAATTACGGCAACACACTCGTTTTGAATGCCTGAATCTCAATGTGCCTTTGCCACCAACATTAGGCAGTTTCGATATTATATTTCTTCGTAACATGCTGATTTATTTCGATCCAGCAACGAAACAACAAATTCTGGAACGCATCCTCGCGCAATTAAAACCCGGTGGGTTGTTATTTGTCGGCCATTCGGAAGGGCTACAAGGCATTAATTTACCCGTCACAGCCTATGCGCCAGCGGTGTATAGGAAAACGGTATGAATAAACCGCCACTTTATCTAAATCCAGGAGGCTATTTTTTTGGTCAACTGGATGGCGACCTGATCACCTTGCTCGGCTCATGTGTGTCATTATGCGCTTGGCACCCGGAAAAACGCTTATTAATGGCCAGTCATGTCGTGTTGCCCGAACGCCCAAGCGACATGCTACTCAAAGATACCCGGTATGGCGATGTCGTGTTGCAGTGTGTTCTGGCGGATATTTATCGCCATAAAACGCTGATCAGTGAATACAAACTGGCCTTATTTGGCGGCAGCACCACCATCTATGCTCAGGATGATTATAAAAACTCGGTGGGCGCCCGTAATGTTGGCTATATGCGTCATGTGGTGGAACAAGTCATGAAATGCAGTGTCAGCAAAGAAGATATTGGCGGCACGCAACACCGACGCTTACATATCGACGGCATAAACGGTCGGTTTCGTGTTTCGTTACTGGAAAAAGCCAGTTTACCGCAAGATAAAGAGATGGAATGAATAAATCAATTCAGATCCTGGTGGTCGATGATTCCGCTTTAGTCCGCCAATTCATGACGGAAGTCATCGCCAGCCAACCCGATATGACCTTACTGGCCACCGCGCCGGATCCCATTGCTGCCATGGCCAAAATGCAAAAACAGTGGCCGGATGTCATCTTGTTAGATGTCGAAATGCCGAAAATGGATGGCATTACCTTTTTAAAACAAATTATGGCGCAGCACCCGACTCCCGTGGTCATTTGCTCCTCCCTCACAGAAAAAGGTACGGCATTAACACTGGAAGCCTTTAGTGCCGGAGCCGTGGCCGTCTTTACCAAAGCCACGCTTGGTGTGCGTCAGCATTTACAATCGATTGCTAATGATTTGATCCGCGCTATCCGCGAAGCCAGTCAGGCCAAAACCACCACAGTTCGGCCACCAATAAAAACTGCACCGGTCACGATGGTGACTCCGATCCAAACGACCCACAACCTGACCAGAACCACCGATCGCGTGGTAGCTATCGGCACCTCCACCGGCGGCACCATTGCCTTGGAAAATATCCTGACCCAACTTCCACAGGATGTACCGGGCATCGTCATCGTGCAGCATATGCCGGAAAAATTTACCGCCGCTTTTGCCGAGCGTCTAAATGGATTATGTGCCATCGAAGTGCGCGAAGCTAAAAACGGTGATCGGGTACTACAAGGTTGTGCCTTGATCGCCCCCGGCGGCTATCACACGCAAGTTGTCCGCAACGGCGCTTTTTACTGTACCGAGGTGTTTGATGCCCCGCCGGTGAATCGCCACAAACCCTCAGTGGACGTGTTGTTTCGTTCGGTCGCAAAAGCTGTGGGTCGCAACGCACTGGGCATGATCCTGACCGGTATGGGCGATGATGGCGCACGCGGCTTGCTCAGCATGCGTCAGGCCGGGGCAAATACTATTGCGCAGGACGAAGCCTCCAGCGTGGTGTTTGGTATGCCCAAAGAGGCCATCAAACTGGGTGCGGCCGAACAGATCTTTAGCCTCAATCAAATGCCCACCATGATCGCTCAATTTGGCCGCAGATAATTATCTTCGGACTATTTTTGGTGCAATGCTCCGTAATCGGGTTCCTAAACACATCAACCGAAAAGAGATACTCAAAATTAACACTTAAAAATCAATAAAATAAAAACAGGCATCTATTTTGCATTTTTAGTACTGCTTCAAGATTATGGCAATGATGCCCACGACTACTCCGGTAGCCGTGGGCTTTTTTTTTTGTATGTAACGGAGTACTAAAATGAAAAAAAGTTTAATTGCCCTCGGCGTGGTATTGGCATGGCAAGGGACGGCTCAAGCACAGAGTTTACCGGATGGCATCGCTTCAGCAGTAAAATGGGGGAGCACCGCGGTACAACTGCGTTATCGCTATGAATATGTCGATCAGGATAAAACCGCAAACCCGGCCAATGCCTCAACCCTTAAATCGCGCCTGACTTGGAACAGTGGTGTTGTGAATGGTTATAAAGGGCTGGTGGAAGTCGATAATGTCAGCGTCATTGGCGCCGAGCGCTATAACAGCACCGTGAATGGATTAACGTCCTATCCTACCGTGGCAGATCCAGAAGCCACGGTCGTTAATCAAGCGGCGTTAAGTTATAGCGCGGATACATGGAATACCATGCTGGGTCGTCAACGGATTGTGCATGGTAATGAACGTTTCGTGGGTAGCGTTGCCTGGCGTCAACTCGAGCAAACCTTTGATGCCGCTCATCTGGTCGTCACACCCAATAGCGCCCTGTCGATGGATTATGCCTATAGTTGGCGCATCAACACGGTATTTGGCCCTGATAGCCCAAATGGTCAACTGGACGGCAATTTCCATCTGTTCCGCACCGACTATAAGGTCACCGGAAATCAAACCGTCTCCGCGTTTGCCTATCTGCTTGATTACAATGATCCCGTCAGTAATAGCAGCAACACCTATGGCGTAGAATACAACGGAACATTACTGCCGTTCCTCAAACCACATCTGGCCTATGCCACCCAAACCGATGCGGGTGATAATCCAACGGATTATTCTGCTCGTTATTATCTGGCTGAACTCGCGGCCTCCTGGCATGGTTTCACACTGACGCCGGGTTATGAAGTCTTAGGCTCTGATGCGGGGAAAAAAGGCTTTACCACCCCATTAGCCACGCTGCATAAATTTCAGGGTTTTGCCGATAAATTCCTGACCACCCCCCGCCAATGGTATTCGTGATACTTATATCGATCTGGCAACCAAACGCTTCCATACTACCACCAGCCTGACCTGGCACTCGTTTAAATCAGATGAAAATGGGCAGGATTATGGTAACGAAGTGGATTTTGCGGTGGCTTATCCCATCACCAACTATCTGACCAGCATGGTGAAATACGCACATTACAATGCCAATCAAGTAGCGACTGATACCGATAAAGCCTGGATCATGGCGACCATGAAGTTTTAATTTTGCAGTAAGCAGAAACAACAAAGCCAGAAGATCGCTCTTCTGGCTTTTCTTTTTTTAACCGTAAATCAGAAGCGTTTACGTGTGATCTCAATGACGCGTAATTGCGCCACCGCTTTTGCCAGCTCGGTGATCGCGGTCGCATAGTCCACATCGCCCGGGTGACCGTGGATTTTCTCCTCGGCAGCCCGTTTTGCAGCCTGCGCTTTCGCTTCATCCAAATCAGCAGCACGGATCACCGTGTCAGCCAACACAGTCGCAGCTTCCGGTTGTACTTCCAGCATACCGCCGGAGATGTACATGACCTCTTCGGCGCCATGCAATTTAACCAGACGCACCAGACCCGGTTTGATGGAGGTCAGTAACGGCGCATGACCGTGACGGATCCCCAGCTCACCTTCCGCGCCAGAAACCTGAACGGATTCGACACGACCGGAAAACAGCATGCCTTCGGCACTGACCACGTCCAGGTGGAAGGTAATCTCAGCCATAGAGCCTCCTGCCTGAATTACAGTTTCTTAGCTTTCTCGACCACTTCGTCGATGGAGCCAACCATGTAGAACGCCTGTTCTGGCAGATCGTCGTATTCGCCGTCCAGAATGCCTTTAAAGCCACGGATTGTCTCTTTCAGAGTCACGTATTTACCTGGTGAACCGGTAAATACTTCCGCTACGTTAAATGGCTGCGACAGGAAACGTTCAATCTTACGTTGCACGCGCTACCACCAGCTTGTCATCTTCTGACAATTCATCCATACCCAGGATGGCGATGATGTCTTTCAGTTCTTTATAACGCTGCAGAACTGTCTGTACGCCACGCGCGGTTTCGTAATGTTCCTGACCAACCACCAGCGGATCCAGCTGACGAGAGGTAGAGTCCAGTGGGTCAACCGCCGGGTAAATACCCAGTGCTGCGATCTGACGGCTCAATGTAACTGTTGAGTCCAAATGCGCAAACGTGGTCGCTGGTGACGGGTCGGTCAAGTCGTCCGCAGGTACGTATACCGCTTGGATAGAAGTGATAGAACCAGTCTTGGTTGAGGTGATACGTTCTTGCAGAACACCCATCTCTTCCGCCAGTGTTGGCTGATAACCTACCGCAGATGGCATACGACCCAGCAGTGCGGATACTTCAGTACCAGCCAGGGTGTAACGATAGATGTTGTCGATGAACAACAGAACGTCACGGCCTTCATCACGGAATTTTTCCGCCATGGTCAAACCAGTCAACGCAACACGCAGACGGTTTCCTGGTGGCTCGTTCATCTGGCCGTAAACCATCGCAACTTTATCCAGAACGTTAGACTCCTTCATTTCATAATAGAAGTCATTACCCTCACGGGTACGTTCACCCACACCGGCAAATACAGACAGACCGGAGTGCGCTTTCGCGATGTTGTTGATCAATTCCATCATGTTTACGGTTTTGCCTACACCGGCACCACCGAATAGACCAACTTTACCGCCTTTGGCAAACGGGCAAATCAGGTCGATAACCTTGATGCCGGTTTCCAGCAGTTCAGTCGTACTGGATTGATCTTCGTAGCTTGGTGCTTCACGGTGAATAACCCAGTTGTCATCTGCACCGATTGGGCCTTGTTCG
This sequence comes from uncultured Tolumonas sp., assembly GCF_963676665.1. Lineage (NCBI taxonomy): Bacteria > Pseudomonadati > Pseudomonadota > Gammaproteobacteria > Aeromonadales > Aeromonadaceae > Tolumonas > uncultured Tolumonas sp. The sequence goes on along the minus strand of NZ_OY781382.1, from coordinate 10,461 downwards.
TCTACTGGTTCACCCAGAACGTTCATGATACGACCCAGCGTCTTCATACCAACCGGTACTTTGATCGCTTCACCAGTGTTGACCACTTCGGCACCACGACGCAGACCATCAGAGGTCCCCATCGCGATACAACGAACAACACCACCACCGATTTGTTGTTGCACTTCCATAACCAGCCCTTTGGACTGGCCTTCGCTCACAATCTTCAGCGCGTCATAAACCTTTGGAACCGCATCTTGCGGAAACTGTACGTCTACAACCGCACCGATGACTTGAACAATGATACCGTTACTCATGTCAAATCCTCTAAAGCTTGGAAACCTTTGCCTTAAACTGCCGATGCACCGCTAACGATCTCGGTGAGTTCCTGGGTAATCGACGCCTGACGCGCCTTGTTATACACCAGTTGTAAATCACCAATCAGATCGCCGGCGTTATCGGTAGCCGCTTTCATCGCCACCATACGGGCTGCCTGCTCACTGGCTAAATTCTCCACCACACCCTGATAAACCTGTGATTCGACATAACGGATCAACAGTTCATTCAACAGATGTTTGGGATCCGGTTCATACAGATAATCCCAGTGGCGTTTTGCCAGCGCTTGGTCATCAGCCTTCGGCAAAGGCAGCATCTGATCGACTGTAGGTGTCTGCACCATGGTGTTTACAAACTTGTTGTAAACCAGATACAAACGATCGATCTCGCCGTTGTCGTAAGCTTGCAGCATCACTTTTACAGAACCGATCAGATCGCCGATGCTTGGTGCATCGCCCATCCCGGAAACCTGTGCCAGTGCTTTGCTACCAAAGCGTTCGAAGAAGTTGGCCGCTTTTGAGCCAATCAGCGCAGTAGAAACTTCTACGCCCTGCTCCTTCCATTCTTTCATCGATACCAGCGCTGATTTGAACAAGTTAATGTTCAGACCACCACACAGACCACGATCAGTCGATACGATGATGTAACCGACCCGCTTCACTTCACGTTCAATCAGGTAGGAGTGTTTATACTCCAAGTTACCCAACGCGATATGACCGATCACCTTGCGCATGGTCACGGCATAGGGACGGCTATAGGCCATGCGTTCCTGCGCTTTACGCATTTTGCTGGCAGCCACCATCTCCATGGCACCGGTGATCTTTTGCGTGTTCTTCACACTGGCGATTTTATTGCGTATCTCTTTTGCGCCGGCCATTGCTGACTCTCCACATCAGAGGCTGCCTTACGGCAGCCGCGTTATTACCAGGTCTGAGTCGCTTTGAAGCTGTCAATCAATGCAGACAGACGGGCAACGATATCATCGTTGTAATCTGCTTTTGCATTCACTTCAGCCATCAAATCAGCATGCTCATTGTTGGCATAAGAGAGCAGCGCTGCTTCAAAGTCGCCGATCTTGTTCAGTTCGACATCTTCCAGATAGCCACGCTCAGCAGCGAACAGCACCAGCGCTTGCTGGGCCACACTCATTGGTGCGTACTGTTTCTGCTTCATCAGCTCAGTCACTTTCTGACCATGGTTCAGCTGTTTACGGGTTGCATCGTCCAGATCAGAAGAGAACTGTGCGAATGCCGCCAGTTCACGATACTGTGCCAGTGCGGTACGGATACCACCGGACAGTTTCTTGATGATCTTGGTCTGAGCAGCACCACCCACACGGGATACCGAAATACCCGGGTCAACCGCAGGACGAATACCGGCGTTGAACAACTGAGTTGTCAGGAAGATCTGACCGTCAGTAATCGAAATTACGTTGGTCGGAACGAATGCAGATACGTCACCAGCCTGAGTTTCAATGATTGGCAGCGCCGTCAATGAACCAGTTTGGCCTTTTACCGCACCTTTAGTGAACGCTTCTACATAATCTGTGTTGACGCGAGAAGCACGTTCCAGCAGACGAGAGTGTAAATAGAACACGTCGCCTGGGTAAGCTTCACGTCCTGGTGGACGGCGCAGCAGCAGAGAGATCTGACGGTAAGCCACAGCGTGCTTAGACAAATCGTCATAAATGATCAGTGCATCTTCACCACGGTCACGGAAATACTCACCCATGGTACAACCAGAGTAAGGAGCCAGGTATTGCAGAGATGCGGATTCAGAAGCAGATGCTACCACCACGATGGTGTTAGCCAGTGCACCGTGCTCTTCCAGTTTGCGTACCACGTTGGCAATGGTTGACGCTTTCTGGCCGATAGCTACGTACACACATTTGATGCCGGAATCTTTCTGGTTGATGATCGCGTCGATCGCCAGTGCGGTTTTACCAGTCTGACGGTCACCGATGATCAGCTCACGCTGGCCACGGCCGATTGGGATCATCGCATCAACTGCTTTATAACCAGTTTGTACTGGCTGAGAAACAGATTGACGCTCGATTACGCCTGGTGCAATCACTTCTACTGGAGCAAAGCCATCGTTTTCGATAGGGCCTTTACCATCAATAGGCTGACCCAGTGTGTTAACCACACGACCCAGCAGACCACGACCAACAGGTACTTCCAAAATACGACCGGTACCCGTTACTTTCTGGCCTTCAGCCAGATCAGTGTAAGGGCCCATGACGATAGCACCAACAGAGTCACGCTCCAGGTTCAGAGCCAGACCATAGCAGTTGCCAGGTAGTTCGATCATTTCACCTTGCATAACATCAGCAAGGCCATGAATACGAATAATACCGTCGCTGACCGATACGATAGTCCCTTCATTGCGGGCTTCGGTCACGACGTTAAATTGCGCGATACGCTTTTTAATCAGCTCGGCAATTTCAGTGGAGTTGAGTTGCATGCTTTAATCCCCAATCAAGATTGCAATGCTTCCGCCAAGCGGTTGAGTTTACTGCGAACGCTGGCATCGATGATGTCATCACCGATCTTGATCACCAGACCAGCCATCAAAGATGGATCCAGCTGACAATTCAGACGTACTGTGCGCTGATAACGTGTTTCCAGAGATTTCTGGATTTTCGCTTTTTCCGCTTCAGATAACGCTGCCGCAGAGGTGATCTGCGCTTCCAGTTCTTTGTCCAGTTCTGCTTTCAGTGCTGAAAACTCAGCAACGACCGCAGGCAGTACACTCAAACGTCCGTTTTCAGCCATCACCCGGATCAGGTTCTGGCCTTGCTCGTTGAGCTGTTCACCACAAATTTGGTTAAACAACTGCGCCAGTTGTTCTGGCGCCATCGAACTGTGGATCACCTGTTGTACGGTATCGTCTTTCGACACTTCGGCCGCAAAGAGCAACATCGATAACCAGCTATCCACCGCTTTCTGTTCAACGGCAAAATCGAACGCGGCTTTGGCGTAGGGGCGCGCAATGGTTGTCACTTCAGACATAGCCCCGGCTCCCCTTAGAGTTCAGCAACCAGCTTGTCAACAATGGCGCTGTTCGCGGCACTGTCCAGCTGACGCTCCAGAATTTTTTCCGCACCAGCGACTGCCAAAGCAGCAACATGTTTACGGAGCTCTTCTTTCGCACGGTTGCGTTCAGCCTCAATTTCCGCTTTGGCTTGGTTCAGGATCTTTTCCCGTTCCGCCATCGCGTCTTGATTGGCTTCATCAATAACTTGAGCGCGGCGTTTATTGGCCTGCTCGATAATCTCAGCAGCTTGCTGTTTTGCTTCCTTGATCTGTTCCATAGCTTTGTTTTGCGCCAGGTCCAGGTCTTTTTTCGCACGGTCTGCTGAAGCCATACCGTCAGCAATTTCTTTCTGACGTTTTTCGATGGCAGCCATCAGAGGCGGCCACACAAACTTCATACAGAACCAAACAAAAAGGATGAAAGCAATCGTCTGGCCGAGGATGGTTGCATTGATATTCACTGCCCATCTCCCTTAAAAAATGAATGCCCGGTACCGTATTACTTCGCGACTGCGAACATAACGTACATACCCAGACCTACCGCGATCATTGGGATCGCGTCCACCAGACCCATAACGATGAAGAACTGGGTACGCAGCAGAGGCAACAGGTCAGGCTGACGTGCAGCGCCTTCCAGGAATTTACCGCCCAGAACACCGATACCGATTGCCGCGCCGATAGCAGCCAGACCCATCATCAGACCCGCAGCGATGAATAACATCTCCATGATTTTTCTCCGTCAAAATATGAACAAAACGTTGATCAAAAAATTAATGTTCTTCACAAGCCATTGACAAATATACAATTGTCAACACCATGAAAATAAACGCCTGCAGCGTAATTACCAGAATGTGGAAGATAGCCCACGGCACATTCAGTAACCACTGAGACCACCACGGCAGCATCCCGGCGATCAAGATGAAAATCATCTCGCCTGCATACATGTTACCGAATAGTCGCAAACCTAATGAGATAGGCTTGGAAATCAGAGTTACGGTTTCCAACAGCAAGTTAATTGGCACAAAAGCCCAATGATTAAACGGTGTCAGTGTCAGTTCTTTTACGAAACCGGACACGCCCTTCATCTTGATGCTGTAGAACAGGATCAGGAAAAAGACACCCAAAGCCATAGACAACGTGATATTAACGTCAGCGGATGGAACAACACGCAGTTTCTGAGAATGATCTCCTGCAACCAGCTGTGCTAACTGTGGCAGGTAGTCGATTGGTAATAAGTCCATCAGATTCATCAGGAAAATCCAGACAAACACTGTGAGCGCCAGCGGCGCGATCAACTTATTTTTGCCATGGAAAATACCTTTAACGGTATCGTCCACAAACCCAACTACCAACTCAACAAAGCACTGCAGTTTACCTGGCACACCGCTGGTCGCTTTAACAGCCACTTTACGGAATAACCAAATAAACAGCGTTCCCAAGACCACGGAAAAAACCATGGAGTCGATATTAACCACCCAAAAGCCCGATTCAGCGCCCATTTGCCAGTGATGCAAATGGTGTTGAATGTACTCCTGAGGCGTTAGCAGTTCTCCTGTGGAAGCCATGCTAGTTCCTAGTAACGATTGTTGAGGGTTAACGATATTATCCACTGACTAACGAGCAATAGACCGAATGTAATCAATACCACGGCATGATTCACATGCAGCCATTTGAAAACCACCACAAAAAAAACCAGCGTGGAAATCAATTTTGACCCGGCAGCCAGATAGACATCCCACAAGACCAGCCCAACATCCAGCTCACGATCAGGTCGTGAAGTGCTGATAACGCTGAACAGGAGTTGTGGTACCCAGTAAGTTCCGCCTCCGCATAAGACAGAACCCGCAGTAACCGCATCTTTCACCAATAAAGTAATTAATGCCGCTACCACTATCAGTGCAAGCTGAACCCCAAGCACAGACCACGCCATAGTTTTAACACTCATCGCAGGTCTTGGCAGCATTCAGCTTTCTCCGATTTTGTAACGCCCTATTCAGGCGCGTTTTATTAACATAAAACCAACAAAAAAGCATCCTTTCGTTAAAATACGCACCAACGGCTTTTTAACATATAAGTTAAATGTAACTCTTTGGTGCAAAAGGATTTTTTTTTGCCAATTTAGACAAAACAGTAGCCCAACAAAAATTAAAAAACCAGTCGTTTTTGTGAACTAACTCAAATTAAAGAAGTGGCGAATTTTTTCAAATTCTGCACAACTTTGATAACTCAATACAATCTTGCCATTGTCTTCACCAGCCCTGACAAATTGTACGGAAACACCCAACTTTTCAGACAAGGCTTCCGACCAGGCAACACCTTGCTGATCCACCTGTGGTTCGGCTTTAGCAGCAGGTGGGTTGAGCAGTTTCTGCACCAACCGCTCGGTATCGCGCACGGTTAAACCTTTCTGCGCTACCGTTCGAGCCGTATCGCTTTGCAATTCACCGTCCAGACTGAGTAACGCCCGCGCATGACCCATATCCAGATCACCGTGTTCGACCAACTGTTTGACATCGTCATTCAACTGATTCAAACGCAATAAATTACTCACCGCAGAACGGGATTTACCGACCGCTTCGGCCACTTGCTGGTGGGACAGTTCAAATTCGGTCATCAGCCGCTGTAACGCCACCGCTTCTTCAATGGCATTCAGATCTTCACGCTGAATATTCTCAATCAGTGCTATCGCCACGGCAGCGTTGTCTTCAACGTTTTTGATCAGGCAAGGCACAGTTTCCAGTCGTACTAACTGGCTGGCACGCCAGCGACGTTCACCGGCGATAATTTCATATTGCTGATCAGCGATGCGGCGCACCACAATCGGCTGGATCACCCCTTGCGCGCGGATCGAATTGGCCAGATCTTCCAGCGCATCCTGCGACATATCGCGTCGTGGCTGATATTTTCCCGGCCGTAACCAGGTCACCGGCAGGGTTTGTAATTCGCCGGTTTGATTATCAACCCGGTTTTGCGCAGCATCCGCTTGTATATCACTGATAATTTGCTTCTGCCGGGCAACCTGACTGGTGCCCAGCAAGGCTTCCAAACCTTTGCCTAAACCGCGTTTTTTCAATGTCATAACCAATCACTCACGCTGAGGCTTCGGCCTTGTGTTGTTGTTCTTCCCGTCGCAATAATTCGCCGGCCAGCCCCAGATACGCTTTGGAACCCAGCGAACTCTTATCGTAATACATCACCGGGGTGCCATGGCTGGGTGCTTCGGCTAACCGGACATTCCGCGGGATAATCGTCCGGTAGACTTTCTCACCAAAATATTGCTTCAGCTGTTCAGAGACTTCGTTGGAAAGTCGATTGCGATGATCGAACATCGTTCGCAACACGCCTTCGATTTTCAGTTGTGGATTCACCACCGCCGCCAGTTTACTGATGGTGTCCACCAACGCGGTCAGCCCTTCCAAGGCAAAATATTCACATTGCATCGGCACCAGCACGGAATCCGCGGCCGACATCGCATTCACGGTCAGCAGGTTCAGTGCGGGTGGGCAATCGATAAAAATATAATCGTATTCATCACGGATCGGCGCCAGCGCATTACGCAGCCGGATCTCACGGGCGAAGACTTCCATCAAGCGGATCTCCGCCGCAGTAGCATCACCGTTGGCCGCAATCAGATCATAACCGCCAGTGGTATCGGTAATGATCACATCACGCACCGGCTGTTCTTCCACCAGTAGTTCGTAGATAGTGCGTTCCGCTTCGTATTTATTCACGCCGCTGGCCATGGTGGCGTTGCCCTGCGGATCGAGATCAACCAGCAGAACCTTACGGCGTGTCGCCGCCATTGACGCAGCCAAATTGACACTGGTGGTGGTTTTACCAACCCCACCTTTCTGGTTTGCTATGGCAATGACTTTTCCCACTGTAGCGGATCCTAAAGTTGTTTTTTCACAATGATCAGATGGCGTTCGGCGTCCAGCTGCGGCACGTCAAGACGATGCGAAGTCACCAGTGTAAACCCTGCCGGTAAAGTCGCCAGTTCATCTTGCGGATACAAGCCTTTCAGCGCCAGAAAAACACCCTGTGGTGCCGGCAGATGATGGCACCAGTTCAGCATATCGGTCAGCGACGCAAACGCCCGGCTCAATACACCGTCAAAACCTTGTTCGTCATGGAAATCTTCCACCCGAGCCTGCACGGCGACGACATTTTTTAAACCTAATTCCATGATCACCTGACGGATAAAGCGAATGCGTTTACCCAGGCTATCCAGTAACACGAATTGTTTATCCGGCTGCACAATGGCCAGCGGCAGACCCGGCAAGCCGGGGCCGGTGCCGACATCGATAAAACGAGAACCGTGCAGATGTGGTGCCACCACTATGCTATCGAGAATATGGCGTACCAGCATGGCTTCCGGTTCCCGCACCGAAGTCAGATTGTATGCCTTGTTCCACTTGTGCAGCAACCCGACCAGCGCCAGCAGTTGCTGTTTCTGCTGATCGGACAGCGATATATCAGCTTGTTGCAGCAGAGATTCCAGCTGCGGAAGTAATGTTTGCATATAATCAGGCCGTTTTACGCAGCAAGCCACGTTTTTTCAGATGAACTAACAAAATAGAGATCGCCGCCGGTGTCACCCCCGAAATACGGGATGCCTGACCCACGGTTTGTGGTTTGGTATCGTTGAGTTTGATGATCACTTCTTTGGATAACCCCGGTACTTCGTTGTAATCCAGTGTCAGCGGTAACAAGGTCTCTTCGTGACGCTGTTGTTTGTCGATCTCATCTTGCTGACGATCGATATAACCGGCGTATTTTACCTGAATTTCAATCTGTTCCGACGCTTGCGGGTGATCAATCCCCGGACCAATGCCGTCGATCGCCATCAGATCCTGATAATTCACTTCCGGACGACGCAGCAGATCCTCCAGACTGGCCGCACGGCTCAGTGGCATCTTCAGGATCTGGTTCAGCGCTTCGGTGGCCGGATGCTGTGGTTGGATCCAGCACTCCTGCAGGCGCTGTTGCTCCTGTGCCATCATTTCCAGCTTGTGGTTGAAGAAGGACCATCGTTCATCGTCGACCAGCCCCAAATCGCGTCCTATGGCGGTTAAACGCAAGTCAGCGTTTATCTTCGCGCAGCAGCAAACGGTATTTCCGCGCGGCTGGTAAACATGCGGTACGGTTCTTTGGTGCCCAGCGTGGACAGATCGTCCATCAGCACGCCGATATAAGCCTGATCCCGACGCGGTGACCACGGATCTTTATCCTGCGCGCGCAGGGGCGGCGTTGATCCCGGCCAGCATACCTTGTGCCGCCGCTTCTTCGTAACCAGTGGTGCCGTTGATCTGGCCGGCAAAAAATAGGTTTTGCAGGCATTTGTTTTCCATGTTCGGTTTCAGATCGCGAGGATCGAAGAAATCATATTCGATCGCATAACCCGGGCGGGCAATATGGGCATTTTCAAAACCTTTCATCGAACGCACTATCTTTACCTGCACATCAAACGGCAAACTGGTGGAAATACCATTTGGATACAGTTCATGCGTGGTCAGTCCTTCCGGCTCGATAAAGATCTGATGTGATTCTTTATCGGCAAAACGCATGATCTTGTCTTCGATCGACGGGCAATAACGTGGACCGATCCCTTCGATCACACCAGCGTACATTCGGGCTGCGATCCAGATTGGCACGGATCACATCATGTGTTTGATTGTTGGGTGTGCGTAATAAAACAAGGGACCTGGCGTGGATGCTGCTCACGTTTACCTAAAAATGAGAATACCGGTACCGGATCGTCACCCAATTGCATCTGTAATTGGGAAAAATCGACTGAACGAGCATCAATACGTTGGTGGCGTACCGGTTTTTAAGCGACCGACGCGCAATGGCATCTCGCGCATGCGTTCAGCCAGCGTGACCGAGGCCGGATCACCGGAGCGACCACCGCGATAATGTTCCATACCGATGTGGATCAGGCCGTTTAAGAAGGTTCCCGCGGTCCAGTACCACTGTTTTCGCCAGAATACGGATCCCGGCTTGGGTGACTACACCACAGACACGATCGCCTTCCAGGATCAGATCATCACAGGCTTGCTGGGAATAACTGCAGGTTCGGGTAGTTTTTCCAACATGTGGCGAATAGTTTGTTTGTACAGCTGACGATCCGCTTGTGCACGGGTGGGCGCGCACCGCTGGGCCTTTTGAGGAATTCAGAATGCGGAATTGGATCCCGGCATGATCAATGGCGCGCGCCATGATACCGCCCATGGCATCCACTTCTTTGACCAAGTGGCCTTTACCGATCCCTCCGATGGCTGGGTTTACAAGACATATGTCCTAATGTCTCAATGTTGTGGGTCAGCAGTAGGGTTTTCATGCCCCATACGTGCTGCTGCGGTTGCGGCTTCAGTACCCGCATGACCTCCGCCAACCACAATCACATCGAATTGATCATGATACTGCATATGCAAACTCCAATTTAGGCCATCAAGGATCGTTGTTCAGTGGGGCGCATATTCTAGCGGGTTTACGGGATCAATAAAATGAAAGAACGATCGAGAGGGAGAATGTGATCGCTAATTAGATCTAGGATCTTTTAATGATCTTCTTATTGATCTCTATTATATAGATCGCGGTTATCTGTTAATAACTTAAAAATGATCAGATTGATCAAGGTGTTGAGATGGATCCAAACCTGTGTCCTTTCGTGGATCCTAGCCGGTTGAACGTGGGTATAACAGCGGTTGTTATACACAGACCCGAGTGGGCTATCTAGTTGTTAATAGGATAAAAAGAGGTTACCCAGAGGGTTTACGGTTAGTTATGCACAAAAAAATATTTCATGATCCTTATCTGTGGGTATCCTCTATTTTATATCGATCCAGCTGTCAGTGAACTGTGGATAAAGCTGTGCAAGGCTTTTAGTCGCCTGATCGTTTTCATCAGTGGATAAGATCATATAAAGAAAAACGGGATCTCGTCATGTACTAACGCTGATCCCGTGTGAGGGCATGTTCAGTTAAGCAGTGTGTGCCATTTGGAAAACCATTCATCCGCCGCATCTTCGGGAATGTCGTGTGTGGCGGTGACATCTATTTCCAGTCGTTCGCCGATCTTTTGCGCGCCGGATTGTTCTAATAATTGATCG
>NZ_OY781381.1:302500-373044 GCF_963676665.1 uncultured Tolumonas sp. | reverse complement strand
CAGCGGCGAACAATACCAACAGGATGATAGGTCTGGTGTGAGGTGCCAAAGTGGTTGGCCACAGACGCCATACTAACCACAACATTAACCCCAGCAAAAACCAGTGCCATAGCTGTGTGGCCAGATAAACCGGTATAAAACGTTCCAATAAGAACAATGGCATTGCCAGCAATAACAGCGCAAACAGCTGTTTGACAAAGATCATCCAACGACCTGCTTTCGGTAAATATTGACCACCAAACGCGCCTAAAATTAGCAATGGTAACCCCATACCCAGACTGAGTAAAAACAGGGCACTACCACCAAATAAGGGGTTGCCGCTTTGGGCAATAAACAGCAGTACGCCGGAAAGTGGCGCACTGGTGCAGGGTGAACCAATCAGACCAGACAAGGCCCCGAGCATCGCGACACCATGCCAGGAGTGAAGTGACTGACGGTTCGCCAGATAATGCAGCTTGTCTTGCTGCAGACGCGCGGCAGCTGTAAGCCGTTGCCGAAAAACAGACTCAGTGCCAGTGCGAGATAAAATACGCTGAACAAGCCCAGTAACCACGGGTTTTGTAACCACCCCTGAATGCCGGCCCCCGCCGACGCAATCAGTAAACCCAGTAGGGTGTAGGTTATCGCCATGCCGAATACATACGCGACTGATAACAGCAAACCACGCCGCCAATCTAAAGTTTGTCCGTGCTGAGTTAACATCGCGCTCAATACCGGATACATCGGATACACACACGGCGTCAGTGATAACCCAACACCCATGGCAAAGAAACTGAGCAAGGCCAGCAGGCCGGGTTGCATAAATAGCTTACTTTCCGGGGTATCGGTGGTCGGTGGTAATTGTGTTGATGGTGGTTGATAGGCGGATAAGGCAATAGTTTGTTGCTGTGGCGGATAACACAAGCCTGGCGTACAGCCCTGATAATAAAGCGTTGCGTTTGCGCCAGTCGCGATAGTGTTAAAGGTCACGCTGAACGTAACTGTTTGCGGATAAATCTCGGTTTGCCCTAAATATTCATCCTGATGTAATTCGCCGCTTGGCAAAGACAATGGCACGGTTATGCCACCCATCTCGACTCGGATCTTATCGCGATACAGATAATAACCATCTGCTGGTTGTAGCGTAATTTGCAGCTGATTCTGAGTTTGTTGCGTGTTAATCACGAACGCTTGTGCTACCGGCAAAAACCGCGGTTTCGACGAGGGAATAAGCTGTTGTAATAAAGCGTCATCGGCTTTAACCGGCAATATGACTGCGCACAGCACAACCAGAAAACAGAGCTGCAGATAACGGATCATGGTGTGGTTTGTTCCTGTACCCATTGCAGATATGCCGGGTTTCCACACAAAATCGGCAAGGCCAGAATCTCCGGCACCGCATACGGGTGTAAGCTGAGTAACCGCTCTTGTAACACTCCGAACATAGTGCGGCGGGTTTTGATGACCAATTGCACTTCCTGACTTTCTTCCATTTTGCCTTGCCAGTAATACAACGATGTGACTTGTGGAATGAGATTGACACAGGCCGCCAGTTTTTCACTCAATAAAGTCTGCGCCAGTTGGCGGGCGCTGGTGTTGTCAGGACAAGTGCATAGCACGACGATGGCATCACTCATGGCAGTTACCGGCTAACGGGAGTTCAGACTTTAATTATGCAGTCTGTCGCAAAATTCGACCACTAAAGATCACAACTATGATCGTTCCAACCTTGAATCATCTTAGTGGCATCCCCATTTGTTGATTTATACGCCAGTTTGCAGGCGTGATTGAATTAGCCTGAGAGGTTTTTGTGGCAAAAATTGCATTTGGTTTGTTCCTGCTGTTCTTTCTGGAATTATGGGTCATCATCAAAGTCGGCTCCGTCATCGGCGCCTTTATGGTGATCTTACTGATGATTGTCGCGGCGGGTTATGGTGTGTCACTGGTTCGCTCGCAAGGCTTGCGCACCATGATGTCGATGCAGCAACAACTGGCACAAGGTGTCGCGCCGGCTGCCACCATGTTGGAAGGTGTGGCGTTACTCATCGCCGGAGCCTTGTTTATTTTCCCCGGTTTTCTGACTGATATTGCCGCATTACTGCTGTTACAGCCGTTTGTTCGCCATTGGCTGGCACGCAAATTAACCAGTAGTAGCCGCTGGCAGGTTTATGGTGCTCACACCACGGTAGAAAGTGAAGCGCAGCGTGTTGAGCCCACCAGCGAGGATTTTTCTGACGAAATGACGAAAGAGAAAATTAAACGTACGCCACGCCAAGGAACTACCGTGGATGGCGAGTATGAACACAAAGATGACGCACCCAAACAGTAAGTGGGTATAAATTTTTTATCCTGAGCCCTTGAAGCACAGGAATCTGCCCCCAGATCGGGGGTGTATTTGAATTCTATTTCGGCCACTGATGGCCGTATTTATAGCAATAACACTCAGTAGGAGATTCATCGATGAAAATTCGTCCATTGCATGATCGTGTGATCATCAAACGTACCGAAGTTGAGTCTAAGTCTGCAGGCGGTATCGTGCTGACTGGTTCTGCTGCTCAGAAATCCACTCGTGGTGAAGTTCTGGCTGTCGGCACGGGTCGAATCCTGGATAACGGCGAAGTGAAAGCGCTGGCTGTCAAAGTAGGTGACAAAGTGATTTTCAACGAAGGTTACGGTGTGAAAACCGAGAAGCTGGATGGTCAGGAAGTGTTGATCCTGTCTGAAACTGACATCCTGGCAATTGTTGAAGAATAATTACTTTCCCCCCCCAATTTGAGTTAAAGGAATTTTAGACATGGCAGCTAAAGACGTTAAATTTGGCAACGACGCCCGTATTAAAATGCTGGAAGGTGTAAACGTTCTGGCGAACGCAGTTAAAGTAACCCTGGGCCCGAAAGGCCGTAACGTAGTGCTGGATAAATCATTCGGCGCACCAACCATCACTAAAGATGGTGTTTCTGTGGCGAAAGAAATTGAGCTGGAAGACAAATTCCAGAACATGGGCGCCCAGATGGTGAAAGAAGTGGCTTCGCAAGCAAATGATGCAGCAGGCGACGGTACTACCACTGCCACCGTATTGGCTCAATCTATCATCACCGAAGGTCTGAAAGCCGTTGCTGCTGGTATGAACCCAATGGATCTGAAACGTGGTATCGACAAAGCTGTCGTTGCTGCGGTTGAAGAGCTGAAAAAACTGTCTGTACCATGTGCTGATACTAAAGCCATCGCTCAGGTAGGTACTATCTCTGCAAACTCTGATGAAAACGTCGGCAAACTGATCGCTGAAGCGATGGATAAAGTAGGCCGTGACGGCGTTATCACTGTGGAAGATGGTCAGGGTCTGCAAGACGAACTGGCTGTGGTTGAAGGTATGCAGTTCGATCGTGGTTACCTGTCTCCATATTTCGTCAACAAACCAGACACGGCTTCTGTTGAGCTGGATGATCCATTCATCCTGCTGGTCGACAAGAAAGTGTCTAACATCCGCGAAATGCTGTCTGTGCTGGAAGGTGTTGCGAAAGCTGGTAAACCACTGGTTATCATCGCGGAAGACGTGGAAGGCGAAGCGCTGGCTACTCTGGTGGTGAACACCATGCGTGGCATCGTGAAAGTGGCTGCGGTTAAAGCACCTGGTTTCGGCGACCGTCGTAAAGCCATGCTGCAGGATATCGCGATCCTGACCTCTGGTACTGTGATCTCTGAAGAGATCGGTATGGAACTGGAAAAAGCGACTCTGGAAGAGTTGGGCCGTGCGAAACGTGTTGTGATTACTAAAGAAAACACCACCATCATCGATGGCGTGGGTGAAGCGGCACTGATCGAAGCGCGTATTGCTCAGATCCGTCAGCAGATCGAAGACTCTTCTTCAGATTATGACAAAGAAAAACTGCAAGAACGTGTAGCTAAACTGGCTGGCGGTGTTGCGGTAATCAAAGTCGGTGCAACCACCGAAGTTGAAATGAAAGAGAAAAAAGCCCGCGTTGAAGATGCTCTGCACGCGACCCGCGCCGCCGTAGAAGAAGGCGTGGTTGCTGGTGGTGGTGTGGCACTGGTTCGTGCTGCCGCTAAACTGGCTGATCTGAAAGGCGACAACGAAGACCAGACCGTGGGTATCCGTGTTGCACTGCGTGCGATGGAATCACCACTGCGTCAGATCGTTGATAACGCCGGTGAAGAGCCATCAGTCGTTGCTAACCGCGTTCGTGAAGGCGACGGTAACTTCGGTTACAACGCGGCAACTGAAGTTTACGGTGATATGCTGGAAATGGGTATTCTGGATCCAACCAAAGTAACCCGTCTGGCACTGCAATTCGCCGCTTCAGTAGCGGGTCTGATGATCACTACCGAATGTATGGTGACTGATGCACCGAAGAAAGATGCGCCTGCAATGCCTGATATGGGCGGCATGGGTGGCATGGGCGGCATGATGTAATCGTCAGATTGCACATAACCATTTGAAAAGGCTGGATTTAATCCAGCCTTTTTTATGGCTAAAAATTAAGTGTCTGGAGATGAGTATGTCGCTGCTATATAGCTTTCCGCCGATTGCTGATGCGAATGCCCGGATTTTGATATTGGGTAGTATGCCGGGGCAGGCCTCTTTGGATGCAGGGCAATATTACGCGCACAAGCGGAATCTGTTCTGGCCGATCATGGCTGAGCTGCTGCAATTTGATGTTTCCGCCAGTTATGAAGAAAAAACGGCGGCGTTACGAGCGTCAGGTGTTGCGCTTTGGGATGTGCTGCAATCTTGTCAGCGCGAAGGCAGTCTCGATGCCAATATTAAACCGGATACGCTGACGGTGAATGATTTTGCCGGCTTTCTGCAACGGCATCACCAGATCCGGCATATCTTTTTTAACGGTGAAAAAGCCGCGGCCTGTTTTCACCGTTATGTCGCCAAAACAGCGTACCCCGCCGAGTTGGTCTGTCAGCGGTTGCCATCAACCAGCCCGGCCAATGCCTCACAAACGCTCGATTTTAAATTGCAGGCATGGCGCCAAATAGTCGAGGTTTGACGACTCGATTTAAAGCCCCTGTTGTTGCTTAAATTGTTGTAAATCAGCCATCAGTTCCAACATGGATTGGCTGAGTTCCGGCAACCGCTGATAGTCACTCCACAAGCTGTCTTCCACTACATCGTGAATTTGTCCGGCGACTTCCATGATGATGCGTTTCTTTTTCGCCAGAATTTTTTGCGGATCTTGTACTTCAGTCATCGCTCTTTCCTGTGGATGATAAAAAGCATTTATCAGCAGATTTCATGCCTGAATGATTAACTTTTATTTTTCATAGGGTTGTTTCATGCTGATTTATCGTTTGTATTAAACCTCACAAGAATAAGATGACAAATGAATGTATCTTTACACTTGTGGATTAAACCAGCGCATTTTTACCTCAGCTGAACAAGCTATTTAGCCGGCACAGCAATACGGACTTCTGCTACGCTTACATCAATATTAAACAAATATTCTGTTGCCTTTTGATGTGATTTTATTTTGAAAAAACGGCGTTAATTCATCGGTATTCATTTGTTTTCGGGCTGGTAGCAATGCGGAAGGATTGCGCAGCAAATACGGGTTTTCACCTGTACTGGCATACTGTCATCACTGCGATCGGGCTTGGATCAATAGCCTGCGTGAATGCTATGGTTGCTCCGCAACAGTTGGGTGTTATTACATCACTATGGTATGTAAATGCTATTGCCATCGTTTTATTGCTTTATGTTCCTTCGATTTGTCGTTTGACGTTACTGGCTGGCTATACCGTTGGTTTAAGTACGGGGTATTGGCTGGCTGATGTCGCAGGAACCGCACATCTCACCGTAATGCTGGCAAATCTGGCTGAAATCATTCTGGCTGTACAGTTATTACAACGCAGTCAGTACGCCAGAAATTTTTATTTTGATATTCATTCCGCCATGCAGTTAGGTCTTTACGGTATTTTCTTGCCCGGACTCTTGGGTGGGGTGTTCGCGTTTTTAGGTGACTATCAATTAACCTCCATGCATTGGTTAGACGTCGGCATTGCCTGGTCTGTCAATTCGGTAGTTTGTAATGCGTCCGTAATTCCGTTGTTGTTATTGATAAAACATCATCGCTGGCATCGTTGGCAACAATCTCGTTTGGTATTCCAATTATTGTTGTTGCTTGGCTACACCGCTTTGATTTTGAAATATTTTCCTTTCCCATTTGTTTATCTGGGGTTAGGGCTGGCGTTAATTGCAATCCGCAATGGGGTGTTTGGCGCTGCGTTGGCGGGGTTTCTTGTTTCTTTTTGTATTGCCTGTTTTATCCGTATTGGCTGGTTTTCCTGGCCGCAATACGACAATCATTTGCTGACATTGTTTGTCTATTTGCCGATTTTAACCACGCTGATCCCGCCGTTATTGCTGGCTATTTTTGTCGATGCTTTACATACACGTGAACAGCAATTGTTTGCCCGAGAATCCATGTTTCGCGAAGCCATGTCGGCGTCAGCATTGGGCATGGCGTTGATATCAACCGATGGACAACTGCTGAAAGTGAACCGGGCATTATGTGACATGCTGGGTTACACCGAATGGGAGCTCAGTAATTTACTCTGGCCGCAATTGTTATATCCGGATGATCTGGTTGAGGATGTTAATTTGCAGCAATCATTACTGAGCAACAAGCAGAACTCCTATCGTTTGGAAGCGCGCTATTTACGCAAAAATGAGCAACCACTTTGGGTTTTAATTGTCGTATCTATGGTGCGAGATGATCGCGGGTTGCCGCACTATTTTGTATTACAGGTCGAAAATATTGATAGCCGGCGCCATAGCGAAGAGCGCGAGCGGGAGTTATTTAATCGTTATTTATTGGCCATCGAAGCCGGGCAAGTGGGGGTTTGGGAGTATCAACCACAGAACAAAACCCTGAATTGGGATGAACGCATGTTCGATCTGTATGGGCTGGATCGGCATCACATCATACCGTCATTTTCGCTCTGGAAAAGCTGTGTTCATCCAGATGATCTGCCACAACTTATGCAGCAAATCGAGCTTGCACTGCGTGAAACCAATATCCTCGATAGTGAATTTCGCGTGATTTATCCCGATGATTCTATTCACTATTTACGAACGCACGCCATGGTCGAACGGGATGCGGAAGGGAATGCGTCCCGTATGGTGGGAACGAATTGGGATATCACGGAACTTCGCGCACTCATGAATGATCTGTCGCATGAACGGGAGTTATTACGTACTACCTTGCTGTCCATCGGTGAGGCAGTGATCATGACCGATCCGAAAGCACGGATCGTGTTTATGAACCCAGCGGCAGAACGGATGTTGATCTGTAAAAACAACAATATGTTGTACTGCCCCATTGATGAAGTCATGCAAGTGGTGGATGCGGAAGGAAATCCGCTGTTGAATCCGTTACATACCGCATTGGAACAACGGCGTTTGATTTATCTGGATCATGATGCTTATTTGAAGATCTCCGATGGATCGCTGATTGCGATCCAGGATTCTGCTGCACCAATACTGCGTAATAACAATGAGTTATTGGGTGGCGTCTTGGTTTTTTCCGATGTCACGGAAATGCGTTCGTTACAAAAACGCTTGGGGTATCAGGCTAGTCACGATCCATTAACTGGCTTGATCAATCGTTCCGCATTTGAAACCATATTACAGGATGTAGTGAAAGAGTCGGTCATGACCGCCGGGCACAGCGTGTTGGTGTTCCTCGATTTGGATCATTTTAAACAAGTGAATGACACTGCCGGACATGCAGCAGGCGATGAGCTGTTGAAACAGTTAGCCCACTTGATGAATGCCAGAATGCGTGCCTCGGATATTGTAGCGCGTTTAGGTGGTGATGAATTTGGCATTATTTTTCGCAATTGCTCAGTGGAGTATGCAGATTCCCTCATCCATGAAGTTATCAATGATATTTGTAAGTTTGAATTTGATTGGGAAGGACACATCTTTCATGTGGGTGCCAGTGCCGGGCTGGTAGCAATCAGTGCTCAGTTCACCAATTTCAATACGCTACTGGCTTGTGCCGATCAGGCTTGCTACGAGGCCAAACGGGCAGGGCGTGGTCAGGTAAAACGGGTATCCACATCTTTTTGATGGTCAATAGCGTCGATTTCTGCTGCGGGCTGTTATACCCGTCGTACTTGAAGTCGCAGCGTCGTTGACGGTGTTCACTCCCCCCAATCACATAGCATCTCTATGCTCATGGGGATCCGCTCACTTGTCGCCTTGCTGCAACTCCAATTACTTTGAGTATATAATCAGGTTTCTTCTCTTTTCGTTTGTCAGTACCTTCCTCACATGAATCAGCGTCAAAAACTAGAATTGCTGGCTCCGGCCAAAAACCTCGAATTTGGTATCGAAGCCATTAACCATGGCGCTGATGCACTGTATATCGGCGGCCCAACTTTTGGCGCCCGTGCCGCAGCAGGCAATAGTGTGGCGGATATTGCAAAACTGGCGGCCTATGCGCATCGTTATGATGCCAAAGTGCTGGTGGCGTTTAATACCATCTTGCGCGATGACGAATTAGAGGATGCACAACGCCTGACGCATCAGTTATACGATGCCGGTGTCGATGCTTTAATTGTGCAGGATCTGGGGTTGTTACGTCTGGATCTGCCGCCGATTGCGTTGCATGCCAGTACCCAGTTAGATAATCGCACCCCCGAGAAAGTCCGTTTTCTGGAAGAGGTCGGTTTTTCACGCGCGGTGTTAGCGCGTGAATTGTCGCTGGCGCAGATCCGCGAGATTGCGCAGCAAACATCGATCCAGCTGGAGTTTTTTATTCATGGTGCACTGTGCGTCAGTTACAGCGGTCAGTGTTATATCAGCCATGCCATTACTGGTCGCAGTGCCAACCGTGGTGAGTGCGCGCAGCTTTGCCGTGTGCCTTGCACGTTGGAAAATCGCGATGGCATCGCACTGGCAAAAGATCAGCATCTGTTATCACTGAAAGACATGAATCAAAGTGCGAACTTGCAAGCACTGGCCGAGGCGGGGATCAGCTCGTTTAAAATCGAAGGTCGCTTAAAAGATCTTTCCTATGTGAAAAACGTAACAGCCTGGTATCGCCAGCAGTTAGACGCCATCATGGCCGGTCAACCGCAATGGCAACGTGCTTCCGTCGGGCGTAGTCGTTATACCTTTACACCGCAGCCGGAGAAAAGCTTTAACCGTGGCAGCACCGACTATTTCCTGCATGGCCGTCAGATCGAAATTAATTCATTTTTAAGCCCGAAATTTGCCGGTGAACCGGTTGGTACTGTCAGCCGGTTAGGCGATAAATGGCTGGAAGTGCAGAGTAATGAGATTTTTCATAACGGCGATGGCATCAGTTATTTTAACCAGAAAAAAGAGCTGGTGGGGCTGCGGGTGAATCGCGCGGAAGGTAACCGCTTATTTCCTGCCGAAACCATGCGTGGGCTCAGTGTGGGTACAGAATTGTTTCGCAACCATGACCAAGAGCTGGAAAAGCTGCTGGAGAAAAAATCAGCGGAACGACACATCAGCGTGAATATGCAGCTTAGTGATACTGACGAAGGTGTTAGTTTACAAATCACCGATGAACAAGGTGTCAGTGCCTCTGTCGCGTTAGCGCTGGTGAAAGAACCTGCCAGTAACCCTGAACGGGCAGTGACGACACTGCAAGAACAATTGGCCAAACTCGGGAATACCATGTTTGTTGCGGATAAAGTGGAGCTAACACTCTCCCAGCCGTGGTTTATTCCGGTCAGTAGCCTGAATGCATTACGACGCGATGCCGTGCAGCAACTGGAATTAGCCCGTGCCGCTGCGTATCAGCGCCCGGCGCCCAGCACACAGCGTTCACCACTGGCGGTATTCCCGCAGCAGAAACTCACTTATCTGAGCAATGTCTATAATCAGCAGGCGGCGGCGTTTTATCAGCAACACGGTGTTGGTACGATTGCACCGGCTTATGAGATGAATCAGGAGAGTGATGAAGTCTCATTGATGATAACCAAACATTGTTTGCGTTACAGTTTTAATCAATGCCCCAAAGAGCGGGAGCCGGGTTTTAAACCTGAATCATTGGTATTAAAAATGGGTAAAGATGCCTTCCGGCTGAAGTTTGACTGTAAGCGTTGTGAAATGCATGTATTGGGTAAATCGAAGCAATCGCGCTTGAGCAAATAAAACGGCGTAGCTTTTACACTACGCCGGAAGAAATATTCTATCTAGACGTGGAACTGCCCAAGCAATTGTCGCAGCCGTTGTGCCATTTTCACAATATCATTGCCGGCCGATGAGGTTTGCGTGGCCAGTTCGGCTTGCTGGTGAGTTGCCTGATTTAAATCGGTCAGGCTGTGATTTATCGCTTCAATGACGGTGCTTTGTTATTCTGTCGCGGCAGTGATCTGGTTGCCCTGCATCGACTAACGAAAACACTTGTAATGCGGCACTCTTCCTCGTTTCAAAATCAGTTTTAAAATTACCGAATTTTGCAGTGACCTCAGGATAAGCACTCATACTGGATAAAAAACTCATCATGCGATCAGACGCTTGTTGGCTGTTTTCATCGAAATCAGCACGTAATTTTTGCGAATTGCTCCGGTTTGCCCCCATTTGTAAATATTCATGTTGCGCAGTTAACGCCTGATACAAATCGCGATCGGCATTGAGCACCACACCCTGGGCTTTTAGTAAGTGGCCGGCAAATATGTCGGTATTGTGTTGTAGTGTTGCTAATGTCTGATAACTGCTCACACTCAGTATCAGTAGCAGAATAGTTAAGATGGCCTGTCCAAAAACAATTTTTGTACGGATCGTGAGTGATGTCAGCATGGTATTGGTGTCCTGATAGATGCAGCATGAGACACAATCCTTATGCCACGGATGCTTTAATGAAGGCGCTGTTACATTTTATTAACATTTGTAAGTTAATCAGGCTGTTTTTTCATGGCGAATGAAGACTTACTTCACGGTATGATGTGAAAAATTAACCTGATACAGGATAGGGTATGTCAATTTGGGTGGATGCCGATGCGTGTCCGAATGTGATTAAAACGATACTCTTTCGAGCAGCTGAACGAACGGCTACTGCATTAATTTTGGTGGCTAACCAGACTATTTCTATCCCTCCCAGTCGCAATATCCGTACTTTAAGGGTCGAGTCTGGTTTTGATGTCGCCGACAATGAAATTGTGAAACGGGTGGAAGCCGGTGATCTGGTGATCACCAGTGATATTCCGCTCGCCGCAGATGTCATCGATAAAGGGGCCTTTGTCTTATCACCGCGTGGCGAAGAATTTACTAAAGAGAATATCCGCGGGCGTCTGAATATCCGCGATTTTATGGACACTATGCGTGCCAGTGGCATTCAAAGCGGCGGCCCGGCGGCACTCAATGATACGGATAAACGCAACTTTGCGAATGCTCTGGATCGTTATCTGGCACGTCAAAAATAAGTGTCAGCAATAAATGACAGATAGAAAAAAGGGATACCAGACTGTATCCCTGAAAACGTTTGTTATTCGATATTATTCGCTGTCGCTGCTAAACCAACCGGAGGCTTTTTTCTCTTTGGCTTTACCTTCACTGGTCATCATCGACTTGGTGCCTTCCGATACATTTCTGGTTGCATCGGCTTTCGCCTGAACATTATCGGTTTCCGCATCTTGTTGTTTCAGTTCACGGTCGATGTAATCGTCAGCGCGTTTCGCTTTTGCTTTCAATGCCGCCAGTTCAGCCTTTTGACGTTCAACCTCTAATTCCCGCAGTTGATCTTCATAACTCTGGTCGCGGTGTTTATCGGCTTGTGCTGCTTCAGCTTTGGCTTTCTCCCGTGCCGCACTTTTCGCAGCTACCGCAGCTCTTGCCCGCGCTTCTTTACGCTCTTGCGCTTCATACGCTTTACGTTCGCGTTCTTCTTCTGCTTTCATTTCTGCTTCAGCTTTACGCTGTGCTGCTTGTTCTGCCGCCACTCGATCTTGCTGTACCTGATCAATAGTTGCCAATTGATCTTGTAAGGATTGCGCAGACACAGATGATGCAATCAAAAATAATGAGAGAGCAATCAACGATTTATTCATACTAACTCTCAATATTTATGACTTGGCCGGGCAAGTAGCATTCGGTTGTAAACGGGTTTCTTCCCCATCGGTTGAAATGACAAGGGCTACACCAGGTGAAAACTCACACATTTTACCGACTTGTGCTGAGTTATACGTCTGGCCATCTTCGATATACGTTAGTGACACGCCATCAACCAACACGGTATCTTTTACTAGTGAACCCGCTGCTGCACCTACGCCAGCACCACCTGCAACACCAATAGCGGTGCCACTTTTCGAATGGTTACTTGTTTTGTTACCAATCACGCCACCAGCTACTGCACCGAGAATACCGCCAATCATCTGGGCATTTTGTTTGCCTTCGGTATTATCGACTTCGATTTTGGCCGGCATTACCGCCAAGATTTTTACTGTTTTCGCTGCTTGGCGGCTGTTGACCTGACCGGCCTTATAAACGTTGGCAGAATACTGTTCACCTGATGATGAGCAGCCGGTTACTGCGGCAGAAAGAATAAATGCCCATGCACTGAGTATTGATTTGTTCATTGTATGTTTCATGAAACCCCAAATAGACATTGGGTAGGTATGGCATCGAGATCAGAAGATAAGATGCTTGGCTGGCTACCTGTTCATGTTCTCCGTTTATCCGTGGCCGAATTATTATGATTAGACTGGATGGCCGTTGGGAACGACTATTCCATATCCGTGTGATGTATTTTTTGCTTTTCAGTAAGAGGGGATATCAATACTGAAACGCCTATGGATTCTAAAAGATCAATCATCAGTTACCAGCGCGTAGTTAGGTCAACTGATTGATATAGCAGGCTAAATAATGATTAACACTGAGTGGGAAAGGATAAAAATATGCAGCCCCAGCGATAATGCAGGGGCTTTGAGAATAGGCAGGGCTTTGAGAATAGATAGACGGTTTACCTACGCATTGCCAACTTGCTTGCGCTGATAACGATTTAACCAGCTAAACAGGAATGGATTGAGCATGATGGAAAAGATAGCGCCAGCAAGCACTAAATCACGGGCTTCGTTAGGCAATAATTTCAGGTAAATGGCTAAGCCAACCAGAATAAACGCAAACTCACCGATCTGGGCTAAGCTCGCAGAAATCGTTAATGCGACTGATTTGGAATAACCGAACAGCCGAACTAAACCATAAGCGGCAAGCGATTTTCCGGCAATAATGATCAGTACCGTCAAAATCACCGCCACGGGTTGTTGCAGTAATATGCTGGGGTTAAATAACATGCCGACGGAAACGAAAAACAAGACCGCAAAAGCATCGCGCAAGGGCAAAGTGTCTTGTGCCGCTTTATGACTGAGTTCAGAGCCACTGAGTACCACACCGGCAAAAAAAGCACCCAGTGCAAATGAAGCACCAAATAGTTTTACGGCAGCAAAAGCAATACCGAGCGCAATGACTAATACTGCTAAAGTAAACAGCTCGGCTGAACCGGTATCGGCGGTACGCGATAAAATCCACGGGATCAAACGACGGCCAATCACAAACATAAACAATATAAAGGCAAACACTTTTCCCAGAGTCACGGCCAACTGTAGCCATAAATCCGTGGATGAATTTGCTGCATCAGATGGGGCGAGCACTGGTAATAAAACCAGAGCTAACACCATCACCAGATCTTCCACGATCAGCCAACCGATAGCGATTTGACCTTCCCGTTTGGCGAGCAGGCCTTTGCTTTCCAGCGCCCGTAATAACACGACCGTGCTGGCGGTAGAAAGACTCAAGCCAAATACCAGACCCACGGTCCATGACCAGCCAAATAACTTACCGGCCACTGCTCCCAGTAGGGTTGCGAATACAATTTGTAAAATCGCGCCGGGGATGGCGATGTATTTAACAGATAATAAATCTTTGACCGAAAAATGCAGTCCAACGCCAAACATCAATAAAATCACACCGATCTCGGCTAATTCAGCAGCCAGTGCCTGATCAGCAACAAAACCTGGTGTGAATGGACCACACAACACACCGGCTAACAGATAGCCCACCATGTTGGAAAGGCGCAAGCGATGCGCAATCATGCCAAATATGAATGCCAGAGTCAGACCACCTACCAGCGTCGTGATCAGGGGCAAAGTGTGGGGCATCAGGTTCTCCTGTTAATGTGCGGTGTTGTTTGCCATACGACGTAGGGCCAGCCATGGAATAAAGCTGCCAACCAGTGCCATAACGGCAATCATGATTATTTTGGCATCGGGTAGCAAAGAAACCATCTGCATACCAATGGAACCCAAGATAAACGATGAAAATGTCAGTAATGACGAAGCGGCACCGACATCGTTGTGAACTTGTTCCAGCACCATATGGTTACACAGCGGACGACTGATGCCCATACAAAATGAAACTGCAAACATAGAGATGGCAAAACTGATGCTGGTCGGGTGCCAGAATAACATTACTAAGCCGGCGATAAACATACCGGCCAACGACCAGTTCAGGATCTGCATCGATGTGAGGCGAGAACTGAGTTTCGCGCAACTAAAAGAACCCGCCATTAAACCAATCGCATTGAAACCAAACAGCAGACCAAATTGTTGTGAGGTTAACTGGAAGTCATGCATATAGATGCTGCCGGAAGCCGCAAGGAACGAATAGAAAAAGAGTGGGGTAATGGAAAAGACCAGTGTCAGAGAGCGATAGGGCCGGTTTTGAAATAACACCATATAACGGCGTAAGACTGCACAAAGACCACCTTTTGTCCGGTGAATAGCGGGTTCTTTGAGTGTCATCGTACCAACTAGTGATGCTAATGCCAAAATGACATGGGAAATAAAAATCACCCGCCATGACAGATGTTCGATGACCCAACTGCCCAGCATCGGTGCCAGCATCGGGACTAGCGGCACAATCACACCGATATAGGCCATGACTTTTTTCTGCTGTTCACCGGTATACAGATCTTTTGATAGCGTTAGACACAACGAAGATGCCGCAGCAGCGCCACAGCCTTGCAGAAAACGGGCTAGCACCAGTTGACCAATTGATTGTGCCATCGCACAAAACAGGCTACCGGCAATGAAGATCAGTAACCCGGCAAACAGCACGGGGCGGCGACCAAAACGATCGGCTAACGGGCCATAAATTAATAAAAACAGACTGAACGTGATGAAGAATATGACTAATGAAAAGTTGGCTTCCGCCAGCGACAATTGCCACAGATGTTGCAGCATGGGTAAGGCAGGCAAATACATATCGGTGGCCAGTGCTGGAAAACCAGCCAGCAGAATAATCAGGACAAACGGCGGCATTACAGAACCTTTTCTGATAATGAAAGAAAATAGAGCAGTAACAAAAAATTAACAGTTTGCGGCAACTAATGCCAGTATAAGACAGATGAATTATGTAACCGGTTGCAATGGGAGTAGCTACGCCAGTTTAAAACCAGCGTAGCTAAATTAGTCGAATAGGGAATCAGAATGCGTCGCTAACGATTTCTTTAGTAAACGATTTTTCACAGAAATGGCATTTCAGACGCACTTCACCTTGTGCAGAACGCACGCCAAAACGACTGCGTACCGGCTCCCGGTGGCTGATGCAGTTCGAATTAGGGCAAGCAAACACACCGACAATCACCTCAGGTAATTGCAGTTGATGTTTGGTGACCACTTTGAAATCTGCAATGATATTCACCGTGGCTTGTGGCGCAAACAGCGCCAACTGGTTGGCTTGATCGGCGGTGAGTTGTGTGTTTTCCACCTTGATTAAATCTTTCGCGCCCAGTGCCGCTGAAGGCAGATTCAAACCCACGGTAATGCGCTGACGTGTATCCAACAGATGGAACAGTTTCAGGATCTTAATGCCCTGACCGGCAGGAATATGGTCTATCACTGAGCCGTTGCAGATCGCCTCGACTTGCAGCTGTTTTTTCTCTGGCATGATCGGCTCCTTATACTTCTTCGTTCAACACTAATGCCAGCAGTGCCTGACGTGCATACACGCCATTTCCTGCTTGCTGGAAATAATAGGCATGTGGCGTTTCATCCACATCAGTGTGGATCTCATCCACGCGTGGCAGTGGATGCAGGATCTTCATATTCGGTTTTGCTGTTGCCAGCTCATCGGCAGTCAGCACGAATTTAGCCGCAATGTGGCGATATTCCGATTCTTCAAAGCGTTCTTTCTGCACGCGGGTCATATACAGAATATCCAGCTCAGGCATGACTTCTTCAATCGATTCATGGCAACTGAACTTGATACCTTTTTCTGTTAATTCTTCACAGATGTAGTCGGGCATAGAGAGAGCTTCAGGCGCGATAAAATAGAAACGTGCGCCAAACAAACTGAGAGCCTGTGCCAGTGAATGCACGGTACGGCCATATTTCAGATCACCAACAAAGGCCAGTTTCAGACCATCAAGCGTGCCTTGGGTTTCATAGATACTGAACAGATCGAGCAGTGTCTGCGTTGGATGTTGGTTGGAACCATCACCGGCATTGATTACCGGAATAGAAGAGAACTCTGCCGATAAGCGCGCAGCGCCTTCCTGCGGATGACGGATCACAAACGCATCGGTGTAAGAGGTGATCACGCGCACTGAGTCGGCCAGCGTTTCCCCTTTTTTTGCCAGCGAGGTATTACCCGCATCAGCAAAACCAATCACGGAGCCGCCAAGACGATGTACCGCGGTTTCAAAAGAGAGGCGGGTACGGGTTGAGGCTTCAAAGAAGCAACTCGCAATGACTTTATGCTGTAACAGATCATGACGTGGCGTCTGTTTCAGGCTGCTGGCCGTTTTTACGACCAATTCCAAATCGCTACGGGTGAGATCCGCAATCGACAGGATGTGTTTTTTATACAGGGGGTTGGCCATGGCTGTAGTGTCCTCAGACAGGATTGGAGCACGCGTTCCGGCGTTGCTCTGGGTGTAAAGGCACAGAAAAAAGCCCCATTGTTAGGGGCTTTTGGCATGAGATCGGAAGAATGGCAACACCATTGCCGGCAGGCTGTTGCGGCAGTGCGCAAAAAGTCAGAGCAATGTCTTGATGCATGATAAGGCGTCCATTCTGTCAGTGCGCGCTGATTATAGTTGATGGGGGGGAGAGTGTTAAGCGAGCAGACACAAAGATCTGTGTTTAAAAAACACCGGAAGATCGATTTTTTTGCTGAAATCATAAGCAATTAGCTAAAAAAGCAGCAAAAGAATCAACCAACAGAAAAATCGCTTTACCTTTTAGGGTCAGTTTGTATAATCGCCAGCGTAAATTGCAGGGGCGTAGTTCCAATTGGTAGAACAGCGGTCTCCAAAACCGATGGTTGGGGGTTCGAATCCCTCCGCCCCTGCCAAATTAAACCAGCGAAAGCTGGTTTTTTAGTTTCTGGCTTCCGGTAAATTAATTTCGTCAGCGTTAACGCACCTTCCGCAACATCCGGCCAGACAGGCTGGTATCAAATCTCCAGACGTTATCAAAAATCTTCATCAATGATGGTTTGCCGTGGCGCGATAAGCTAACCGCATTAAAGCGATTGCCGTTGCGTTTGATCTGCAGTGCTTGCTGTTCGGTATCGACACTTAAACGCTGGGCAATAAAATCGGATAACACCACGGCATCGGCGTTGCTAAACCGCGCTTGTTGCATGTAATTCATCACTTGCTGCATGCAAGGTTCGAGATCGGTACCGCCTTTGAACGAGCAACCGAGGAAGTTTAAGGCTTCTTGCAGTCCCTCCGGGCCGGTCAGTTCATACGTGACAACATCGGTGGAAAACAGCATGATCACACAAGCGCGGTTTTCGGAAAGCGCAATCTGCAACAGCGCAAAACAAAACCCTTTGGCGCAGTCTTCCGGATAGCCGCTCATTGAACCGGAAGTATCAATACAGACGATGAAGGGGCCTTTCGTGTCTTGTGTTTCACCAAAGGTGCGGCGTTCACTCAAGACGGTTTCCAGACTGCGACTTTGCCCCATGAATTGATAATTCAGCAGACGCCGTTCCGCCAGTTGCTTATAAAACACGGTTTCCAGTTCGGGTTCAGTCAGCAACACAGTTTCCGAGCTGATCAGGCGATTTAACTCATTACTCTGGTGAATACCAACCAAATCGTCCGGTACATTGTCATGTTGCACGTATTGCCACTCTGGCACTTCGACCTGCTCAATGAACTCTTCCGCATGGCTATCTTGTGTGGCTGCGCGACCCAACTCGTCGGCGATTTTTTTCAGCTCCGGATTGTTCTGCAAAAAGCTCGCATAATGACGGAACAGCGAATTATTGCCTTGGAGCAGACGGGTGGCGGTGAGATCCCATAATTTGCCCGGGTGTTGTGGCGCTAATGTTTCATCCAATTCACCGGCGATCTGCATGCGTTGTTCGAGCTCTTGCATCATGCGTTCGCGTTCTTGTTCGGCAAAGGCAATTTCTAATGACATGATGCGAGAAGAGAGATGTTCACGCCATTTCTGCATGAACAGCTGTTTACGATTAATCGAATTAGCCTGACTCAGACTAATCAGCAGACTTTGTGCGTCGGGGTGGAAATCACTTTGTTGCAATTGGAACAACACGCGCACACTGTGCTGCGTGAACTGTTCGGCGGTAAATCCCTGTGTTTCGATGTAGAGAATGTATTCTTGCTGTAAATCATCCGGCACCGGAATGTTTTTCAATTGTGCCGGTAAGGCATGACTCCACTGTTGCACATGTTCTTGTATGTGCTTGAGAAACATAGGGTGATCATGCATAAAGTTTGAAATCTGTGGCGACGACATAACCGTCGACACCAGATCTTGTACCATCTGGGTTTCATTAATCGACAATAATAGCGATAGCGTTTGTAAATCAACCATAAGCTAGTGTCCGGTCAGTTGCACCAGTGATTCAAGACTATGCAAATTGGTTTCCAACTGTTGTTGCAGGTTTTTAACTTCGCTATCTAAGCGTAGGAAACTTTCTTCAATAGCGGTAAGTGATTCCTGCGCTAAAAACAGATGCGGGCATTCAGAGGTAAACAGCAGGTACTGTTTTTTGACCTCATCACGACTTTTCCGTAATTCACTTTGCAAACCGTTAAGCTGTTCACGCCAACCTTTTTCCTGCCATTCCGGCAAACCTTGTTTGCTGGAGATCGTCAGCGGGATCGGGCGATTACCGCTATCTCGGGCAATTAACACCGCATGACCATCCGCACCTTGAATATCGGCATCCAGTTGCAGCGTGGTCGCTTGCTGATCTTCCTGTAACCGCACCGGGATCGGTTCTTGTTTATGCAACCAAAGCATCAACTCTTTGCGGCGCAAGGTGGCGTACTGGATCTCACGTTCTGGATGTTTTGGATCGAGATAGGCGGTTTGTAAAAAAATAAGGCGATAATTTTCATCAACCGGGCTGATGTCTGCGGCTTTAAAGTCCAGTTGCCAGCCTTTGCCGCGTTTGCGCAGCACATTCTGTCCGGGTGCCAAACGACAGCCCAGAATTTTGGTTTGTTCACGCTGATATTGTTGCAGATCAGTTTGTAGCCGCTTCAAGGTGAAATGTAAGCGTTCTTGCCCGAAGGCTTGTTTACAGGCGAAATCGTGCAGCAAGGTCTCGATCTGTTGTCTGGCATACAGGTCATGCCACAGACAGTCTTTCAGCAGTAACAGATCTAAACCGTTCACTTTGTGTCGGCCATTGAAAAAGGCACTGGCTTGTAACAGGCGCAGTGCTTTTTTCCAGCGCCGATCTGAAACATACATGGAATCTTGTTGTTCACCACTTTGCTGGCTGAGCTGGAAAATATGCTCGCGCAGGGCATACAACTGTTCAAAGATCGCGTCGGGTAACGCGACCTGCGTCAGCGCGCGCTGCCATTCGTGATATTCATCATCGTTGATTTTAAGATCGGCGGTGACAGGGTCCTGTTGCGGATCCTGTCGACTGATCAGCATAGCGCGGAAATTTTGCTTATCTTGGATGCGATCCATCCAGATGCGCATCAGCATGCGGTCATACAAAGCTTCTAATCCGCTATCTTTCTGCGGTAACTCATTCGATGCCGTGACCAGCAGACGCATTGGAACGGATATTTCGCGTTCGCCATTGCGAAACCGGTGCTCGTTGATCACGGTCAGTAAGGTATTCAGGATCGCCGGGCCGGCTTTCCAGATCTCATCAAGAAAAACCACTTCGGCATCGGGTAAATAGCCTTCGGTCAGGCGCATGTAGCGACCATCGTCTTTTAAGGCCTGGATTGACAACGGGCCAAACACTTCTTCCGGTGTCGAAAAGCGGGTCATCAGATATTCAAATGCCTGGCTATTGCTGAAGGCATGGATCAACCGGCGTGCAATCAAACTCTTGGCAATACCCGGCGGGCCAAGCATGAAGACACTTTCCCCGGATAAGGCGGCCAACAGACATAGCCGGATGACGTCTTTTCGTTCAAACAGACCCTGAGACAGTGCATCAATCAAACGACCGATACGTTCCTGAAGTTGTTTATTACTTTGCATGGCGCCATTCTCCGCCGTTATCTTCACTACTGCGCGGCATAAATTAACTGTAGTTTGCCGGAACAATTATTTTCAGGCTTGTTTTATATCATTGATCCGCCGGAATTCGGTTTAACTATCGTCATTGAAATGATTTTTCCGAAATGAGGTATGGCTGTAATAATAGATGTGATATCGGCGACTGTCTTTTGTGGGATGACTCTGGTATTTATGCGTCTGTCTTTACAAGAGGTCTGCTGTGCCAAAATCAATTCTGCGTCATTTGCACATAACCGACTGGCAATTACGTCATCCGGAACAATTACCTTATGCGCCGCCGCCGAAGGCGAGTCAAGCGCAACCCGTTTGTTGGGTGGTGGGAGCATTACCTGAATGGATTGCTGATCTGTGTTTGGTGTTGCCGGTCGCGACTTATCAGCATTTAGCGCATGCCTCCGATTTGCCTGCACAATTAGCAACGCATGACTGGGTTTTGTGGAATGGTGACAACCTCATTCCAGATCATTTTTCTCATCCGTATCAGCTTTCATTCACCTCAGCGGCTTCGGCGAAACAACAACTATGGCATCAGATCTGTAAGTATGAATATTGAATTTTTTGTTCCGGAAAAAAGCGACATCCAGTCGTTATATGAAATTGAATGCCGGGCCCATGCGTACCCGTGGAGCCATCATTTACTGTCATCCAATTTTGGTCAGCGTTACGTCAATGGCGCTATCAAATATCAGCAGCAAGTGATTGGTTTTTACATTGCCGATATGTTGCTGGATGAAAGTACGCTGATGAATATCTGTATTGATCCACACTGGCAGCGACATGGCTTCGGTCAGCTATTATTAGAACATTATCTGCAACAAACCGCCGAACGCGGCTGTATTCAGTGGTGGTTGGAAGTCCGCGCATCCAACGTTGCGGCGCAAACGTTATATGAGAAAAAAGGATTCCATCAGGTTGGTGTGCGGAAAAACTACTATCAGAATGGAAAACTAAGCGAAGACGCGTTCGTCATGCATAAATATGGCATTGATGATTAGGACAAACCGCTAATGCGTGCACTGGTCATGATGGTCTCATTGCTGTGTGTCGTTTCGGCACATGCCGGGTCAGTCTACAAATATGTCGATGCGAACGGTATCGTCAGTTATACCGATCAGTATGACCGGGCGCAGCCGTTTAATCCGATTGAAATTGATGTCTGGGAACCGGATCAGGATGCCGTGCAATTGCGCTATACCAAAAATGGTAACCTTTATCTGCACAACAGTTTGTATGGTCCGGTCACTGTGACCTTGAAGATGAACCGTCAGGATAATCTGATTGCCCATCGTAATTTGTTACAGCCGATAGTCGTGCCAGCCCGAACCGAGCTGTTTGTCGATCAAGTGCATTACCTGGGGCTGGGGACATTGGAGTTTGGCTTTCATTTTTCGGTCGGTACACCGTCCGATATTCAGGAAGACCATTCGTTGTTACGTCCACCGTTTAGTGGCAGTTTTCAAATATCCCAGGCCTTTAATGGTGGTTATAGTCATAACTTGCCAGGTAATCGGTATGCGATGGATATTTCCATGCCTGTTGGTACACCTGTTTTGGCGGCAAAATCAGGTACTGTATTAGATATGCGAGACAGCTTTGATGGTCATAGCACTGATCCGGCTGAGCGCGCGCGTACCAATTACATCCGGATTTTACACGGTGATGGCACGATGACCTTGTACGCGCATCTGAAAACACACAGTGGTATTGTTCATCCCGGACAGCATGTTAACGCGGGCCAGTTATTAGCGTTATCGGGAAATACCGGTTACAGCACCGGACCTCATCTGCATTTTGCCGTGCAACGTAACGATGGTGCGCGATTAGTCTCTATTCCTTTTAATTTACAGGGTATAGTTCCGCAAAAAGGCTTATGGTTGGCTGGCCAGTCGGCACAATTGAACTGAATTCGACGATTAATCTATCGATATAACCGATATCAGTAATCATATGTTGCGATTACGTGAGAAAAATGGGTTATTCATGCCAAATAATTCACATTAAACCTGTTTTGTGCGTTTTTTTTCATGTGCATAGCAGGTAGAGTATCAGCCCCATTTATTTTCGGGATTGTGCGTAAGCTCTCAGAACTTGGCCGGTAGACTGAGTCCGCAATTCCCGGAAATAGAACTGAAGATGCAGGTACGTTTTTGTGTTGAAATGTCTACACTATTGCCTGCGAATTTTGAACCGGTCGCTGTGGGCATTAATGCAGCGTCATTTTTCACTATCAGGGAAAAATCATGCAGATTGGAATACCGAGAGAAAGCCTTGCCGGTGAGACGCGGGTCGCTGCGACTCCGAACACCGTTGAGCAACTAAAAAAACTCGGCTTCGACGTGGTTGTCGAATCTGGCGCGGGTGCACTGGCCAGCTTTGATTATGCCGCGTACGTGGCCGCCGGCGCCAACGTCGCGGCGTCTGCCGATATTTGGCAGGCCGATATTATTTACAAGGTGAATGCCCCGTCCGATGTTGAAATCGGTCTGATCAAAGAAGGTGCCACCTTAGTCAGTTTCCTGTGGCCAGCACAAAACCCTGAGCTCGTCGCCAAACTGTCGACTAAAAAAATCAATGTGTTGGCGATGGACATGGTGCCGCGTATCTCGCGTGCGCAGTCCTTGGATGCCTTGTCTTCGATGGCCAATATCGGTGGTTACCGTGCAGTGATTGAAGCGGCGCATTCATTTGGTCGTTTCTTTACTGGTCAAATTACAGCCGCCGGTAAAGTACCGCCAGCCAAAGTGCTGGTGATTGGTGCCGGTGTCGCTGGTCTGGCCGCGATTGGTTCTGCGCGTTCACTGGGCGCCATCGTGCGTGCCTTTGATACCCGTTTAGAAGTGGCGGAACAAATCGAATCCATGGGTGGCGAGTTCCTGAAACTCGACTTCGGTGGTGAAGACGGTTCATCGTCTGACGGTTATGCCAAAGTGATGTCCGATGAGTTCATCAAAGCGGAAATGGCGCTGTTCGCGGAACAAGCCAAAGACGTGGATATCATCATCACCACGGCGCTTATTCCAGGTAAACCCGCACCAAAACTGATTACCAAGGAAATGGTTGATTCGATGAAACCGGGCTCGGTGATTGTCGATTTGGCTGCGGCGACCGGTGGTAACTGTGAATACACCGTACCGGGTACACTGTCCGTGACGGATTCTGGTGTGAAAGTGATTGGTTACACCGACCTGCCAGGTCGTCTGCCAACCCAATCTTCACAGCTGTATGCCACCAATCTGGTGAACTTAGCCAAACTGTGGTGCAAAGAGAAAGACGGCAACATCAATCTGGATTTCAACGACGTCGTGTTGCGTAACATGACCGTAGTGCATCAAGGTGAAGTGACCTTCCCGCCACCGGCGATTAGTGTTTCTGCGGCACCGAAACAAGAAGCGGCCAAACCAGCCGCGGCGAAAGTCGAAGCGAAGAAACCATGCAAGTCGAAAAAATGGCTGGGCGTGGTGGGCTTAGGGCTGTTTGGTCTGTTAGGCCATGTAGCTCCACCAGAGTTCCTGTCACACTTCACCGTGTTTGTACTGGCCTGTGTGGTGGGTTATTACGTGGTATGGAACGTAAGCCACTCACTGCATACACCACTGATGTCGGTGACGAACGCGATTTCCGGCATCATCGTGGTCGGCGCCCTGTTACAAATTGGCAGTGGCTCGGGTCTGGTTTCAGCACTGGCGTTTGTCGCCGTACTGATTGCCACCATTAACATCGTCGGTGGTTTCACCGTGACTCAGCGCATGCTGAAGATGTTCCGTAAGGGTTAAGGGGAGCTGACATGTCTCAAGGTTTAGTAACTGCTTCATACATCGTGGCAGCGGTGCTGTTCATTGCCAGTCTGGCGGGTTTGTCGAAACAGGAGACCGCAAAATACGGTAACTTGTTTGGCATGACCGGGATGGCGATTGCGCTGGTGGCGACCATTGCCAGCCCAAGCGTGCATGGCGTGGTCTTCATTCTGGTGGCGATGGTCATCGGTGGCTCTATTGGTGCACGTTTAGCACTGAAAGTGGAAATGACCCAGATGCCAGAGCTGGTGGCGGTATTGCACAGCTTTGTGGGTTTGGCGGCCGTTTTAGTCGGCTATAACAGCTTCATCGAACTGTTACCGGCTAACGCGGTACAACAACTGGTGTTGCCACTGAATGGTTCACCGGAAGAAATCATGGCGGCAGCACAAGCGGCCATCAGCCAGATTGCGCAACAAACCGCGAATGGTCACGGCCATCTGACGGGCGCGATGCTGAACATCCACCTGACTGAAATCTTCTTAGGGGTGTTCATCGGTGCGGTCACCTTCACCGGCTCTATCGTGGCGTTCGGTAAATTGCGTGGCACTATCAGCTCGAAACCGCTGAACATTCCACACAAACATAAACTGAATCTGCTGGCTGCAGTGGCCTCATTCCTGCTGATGCTGTTGTTCATCAAAGTCGGTGGTTCTACCTTCGCTATCATCGTGATGACGCTGATTGCGCTGGCGTTCGGCTGGCATTTGGTGGCCTCTATCGGTGGTGCGGATATGCCGGTTGTGGTGTCGATGCTGAACTCCTACTCCGGTTGGGCGGCCGCGGCAGCAGGCTTTATGCTGTCTAACGACCTGCTGATTGTCACCGGTGCGTTGGTGGGCTCGTCAGGTGCCATCCTGTCTTACATCATGTGTAAGGCGATGAACCGCTCGTTTATCTCCGTTATCGCCGGTGGTTTTGGTACTGACGGTGTGGCGTCTTCATCTTCCGAAGAAGAGATGGGCGAATACCGTGAAATGTCACCGGAAGATGTGGCTGAGCTGCTGAAGAACTCCAGCTCCGTTATCATCACCCCGGGCTACGGCATGGCGGTGGCACAGGCACAATATCCTGTTGCTGACATCACCCAGAAACTGCGTGATAAAGGCATCAACGTGCGCTTTGGTATCCACCCTGTAGCTGGTCGTTTGCCAGGTCACATGAACGTACTGCTGGCGGAAGCGAAAGTGCCTTACGATATCGTGCTGGAAATGGACGAAATCAACGAAGACTTCCCAGAGACTGACACGGTACTGGTTATCGGTGCGAACGACACCGTAAACCCAGCGGCGATGGAAGACCCGGGCAGCCCGATTGCCGGTATGCCGGTGTTGGAAGTGTGGAAAGCACAGAACGTGGTGGTGTTCAAACGCTCCATGAACACCGGTTATGCCGGTGTGCAGAACCCGCTGTTCTTTAAAGAGAACTCGCACATGTGCTTTGGTGATGCCAAAGCCACCGTAGAAGCCATTCTGAAAGCGCTGTAATCAGCTCACTTAGAACGCAGAAGAGGGAGGCTAACTGGCCTCCCTTTTTATTGACTATCTTTGTTTATTTTCCATATTACCGCTCAAGACCACTGCTGATCTGTCGATATACTGAATACAGGGGGAGTCTATGATGCGCAGTATTTGGATATTTGTTGGTTTGCTTGCTAGTAGCGCTGCTGTATATGCAGCGGGGGAAAGTGTTACTACTACGGCAGCCCCTGCTGCCGGATCGGCGGCTGATCCTGATTATATCCCTCCGAGCACCGCGATTTTCTCAGGTCTTGAGACCGCGGCACCGCCTGAAAACCCGACTGTTTCATCGGGCCAGCGGATGTCGCAATCAATTAATGAAGCTCTCAATATCGCACCTAAAGGTAGTAATCGGGCAGGAAATGCGCCTGCAGGGCCCAAACCTTTGGATGTTGCACCATTATCAATTCCTGAGTCTCCTGATAAGCAACAAGGCGGGATACCTGCGGGTAGTCCGGCACAGAAAGCGGATATCCCGGCTGAATTATTACATGGTTCTGTGTCCAGTGACTCAGCAGTGACTGATGCGTTGCCAGTTATTGAGATATATACACAAGAAGAATTGATCGCTCTCATCAATGACGATACACATCTACACCGTGTGGCCAATATCGATGAATGTCAGTTGGTCAAAGATATCGAGCTGCGCGCCAGAGTGGTTATGATCCCGGCTTACCAGTATTTGTGGGGGGATATGTTATTAACGGGGACTTGTACTAAGAAAAACGCCGAATTAGGTATTGAGTATCTGTGGAAAGCGGCTCAGCAAGGGCTTCCGGCAGCCTTAGAACATTTGGCGCGTTATTACGCCAAAGGACGTTATGTACAACGAGACACCCAGCAAGCGGCCATTTTCATGCACGAAGCAGCAGCACAGGGTTATCTTAAGGCGCAGATAGGTTGGGTGGATATGCTGGTCAGTGGGTTAGGCAGCCCGTTAGATTATGAAGAGGCTTATAGTTGGTTGCATCATTCCGTGATTGTGGACGATAAACAGCATAAACAGGCGGCCACTTTACTGGCCCGTTTATCCCGTCGAATGCCACCAAATATTATTGCGCGAGCTAAAAACTATCGCTGGCAGTAGTTACAACATGGTCTGTAGTAGTCGACTGCCAAAATAAGCCACGGCTAACAATACATTCCCGGTTAACGTCATGATCACTAAGCGTTGCCCGCGCCAGCCACGGTAATAATGCCCCCATAACAAAGTGGCATAGATACACCAGGCGATAACGGATAAACCGACTTTGTCCAGATTGCTGGGCGCCAGCATATTATCTAAAAACAAAAAGCCGCTTGAAATGGATAAGGTTAGCAATACACCACCAATTTGTAATAAGCGAACCAGCTGTTTTTCGATCCGAAGTAATGGCGGTACATTTTGTAAATTGAGCTTACGACGTTGTTTAAGCTGATAATTCAGATAAACCTGCAATAAAGCAAACAGACTGGCAATACTCATCATGGCGTAAGAAAGTAGCGCCAATGCAATGTGGATCACAAGCCCCGGGCGATCCCCTAAACTGGTTAAATAGTGAGAGGGGGTAACTGAATTACTAAATAACAGCACGACCGCAAACGCATAAGCAAACGGTAATAGAATCCAGCTATTTTGCCGTTGGCTGATGATGGTGAGCCCAATGTTAATCAATAACGCCACCAGTGATGCGACGTTGATGACACTTAAATTTTGTACCGATTGCGCCTGAATGATAGTCATCCCCAGCGCGAGCAGATGTAATATGATTGCTGGCCAGGCAGCCATCAGCACCCGGCGCGGGGTATGTGTTTGAGTGGTGAAAAATTGCTGCAACACCAATGTGGTTGCAAACAAATAAAAGCCTATGCCCAGTAATGCTACGATCAGCATAATTTTTAAGAGCCATCTAAAACAAGTGAACCTGCAGTATAGCCTTCTCTGTATTTTGCAGCCAGATGCATAGCATAAATGAGAATTATTGGCGTGATTAAACGCAATTTTGTATACAACGCCTGTTCCACGAATCCCTTTCTTTAGTATCTGCAGTGACTTGGCTATAATCGACAACAATTTGGCCATAAGCTGCGGAGCCAGTCATGTT
This sequence comes from uncultured Tolumonas sp., assembly GCF_963676665.1. NCBI lineage: Bacteria > Pseudomonadati > Pseudomonadota > Gammaproteobacteria > Aeromonadales > Aeromonadaceae > Tolumonas > uncultured Tolumonas sp. The sequence goes on along the minus strand of NZ_OY781381.1, from coordinate 345,123 downwards.
TGAAAATTTAACCGAGCGTCTATCCGCCACGTTGCGCAACATCAGCGGGCGTGGACGTCTGACCGACGACAACATCAAAGATACCCTGCGCGAAGTGCGTATGGCACTGCTGGAAGCCGATGTCGCGCTGCCTGTTGTCAAAGAATTTGTTAACCGCGTGAAAGAACGTGCGGTAGGGCAAGAAGTTAATAAAAGCTTAAGCCCGGGTCAGGCCTTCATCAAGATCGTCCATGGTGAATTGATCTCTGTAATGGGGGAAGCAAATCAGGATCTGGATTTAGCCACTCAACCACCAGCGATTTTATTAATGGCAGGTTTGCAGGGGGCGGGTAAAACCACTTCGGTAGCCAAACTGGCTAAACTGCTGACGGAACGTCAAAAGAAAAAAGTTTTAGTAGTTTCAGCGGACGTTTATCGCCCTGCGGCGATCAAACAGCTGGAAACATTGGCTAACGATATTGGTGTTGAATTCTTCCCCAGTGACACCAGCCAGACACCATCGCAAATCGCGGCTGCCGCACTGGACAGTGCCCGTAAGCGCTATTTTGATGTATTGATTGTCGATACCGCCGGTCGTTTGCATGTCGACAACGAAATGATGGAAGAAATTCAGCAGCTGCATAAACAGCTAAATCCTATCGAAACACTGTTTGTTGTCGATGCGATGACGGGGCAGGATGCGGCAAATACCGCCAAAGCGTTCAGCGAAGCGCTGCCATTAACCGGTGTGATCTTAACCAAAGCCGATGGTGATGCGCGTGGTGGTGCGGCACTGTCGGTTCGCCATATCACCGGCAAACCGATCAAATTTATCGGTATGGGTGAAAAGACCGATGCTCTGGAACCTTTCCACCCAGATCGTATCGCTTCCCGTATTCTGGGTATGGGTGACGTGCTGTCTCTGATCGAAGAGATGGAACGCAACGTCGACAAAGAAAAAGCCACCAAACTGGCGCAAAAAGTCCAGAAAGGGAAAGGCTTCGATCTGGAAGACTTCCGTGAGCAGCTGGTACAGATGCGCAATATGGGCGGCATGATGAGTATGCTCGACAAATTGCCCGGTGTTTCTGGTTTGCCAGATAACGTCAAAGGCCAGCTCGATGACAAGCTCACCGTGCGCATGGAAGCGATCATCAACTCAATGACCAAAGGTGAGCGTCGTAATCCGGATATCATCAAGGGTTCACGCAAAAAACGTATCGCCATGGGTTCAGGCACTGAGATCCAGGATGTGAATCGGTTGCTGAAGCAATTTGACCAGATGCAAAAAATGATGAAAAAAGTGGCCGGTAAAGGTGGCTTACGAAAAATGATGGGAAATATGAAAAACATGTTACCGCCAGGTGGTTTCGGCCGCGGTGGTTTCTGATCTCAGATAGCGGCACATTAAGTGCCGCTTTGTTTTTCATCACATTCTACAAGGTTTGATTTATGCAGCTCATGTCTCCGTTCCCTCTAAAATCATTCAATACGTTTGGCCTCGATGCCCAGGCGAAAATGGGCTTTGTGCTGAATAATGAAGCGGAACTTGATGCGCTGCGTGGATCTGCATGGTGGTCAGATAGTCAACCGCGGTTATTGATTGGTGAAGGTAGCAATATTCTGTTCACCACCGATTTTGATGGGCTGGTGATTGTTAACCGCCTGAAAGGGATCTCGGTGCAGGAAACTGCGGATGCTTGGTTGCTCCATGTTGCAGCCGGTGAAAATTGGCCTGCCCTGATCCAGTGGATGTTGCAACATCAGATGCCGGGAATGGAAAATCTGGCGTTGATCCCTGGTACAGTAGGTGCCGCACCGGTGCAAAATATTGGTGCTTACGGTGTCGAGTTCTGTCAGTTCTGTGAATATGTCGATACGTGGCATTTTGCGGATGGTCATCGTCAGCGTTACAGCGCTGCGGCGTGTCAGTTCGGTTATCGTGACAGCCTGTTTAAGCATGAATTGCATGATGAGGTGATCATTATCGCCGTTGGTTTACGCATTCCAAAACAATGGCAACCGGTAGTGGAGTACGGCCCACTGAAAGCATTGGGTGCCAATGCGACCGCTGAACAAATCTTCATGACGGTTTGTGAATTACGCCAGAGTAAATTGCCTGATCCGAGTCTATTAGGCAATGCAGGCAGTTTCTTTAAAAATCCGGTTGTCAGCGCAACACAAGCGGCTGTGCTTAAACAACAACATCCCGCTATACCGTGTTTTGCCGCTGGTGAAGGCTTGAATAAATTGGCCGCTGGTTGGTTGATTGATCAAGCAGGCCTGAAAGGCTTTAGTCTGGGCAATGCAGGTGTTCATCGTGATCAGGCATTAGTTTTGGTCAACCTGGGTAATGCCAGCGCAGCTGAAATTCTGCAACTGGCGAAACACGTTGCCAGCACAGTTAAACAGCAATTTACCGTACAATTAGAACCGGAAGTCCGTTTTATTGGTAAGTCCGGGGAAATAAATAGCCTGCAGGCAATCCAATGAAACAGCTGAATTCGCGTCAACAAGCCTTGCTGGCGGTATTAGCCGATGGCGCTTTTCATTCCGGTGAACAGATCGGTGCCGAATTAGGTATCAGTCGTGCTGCCATTAGTCAGCAGATCAAAAGCTTGCGTTTGTTAGGGTTGGAAATATTTAGCATTACTGGCAAAGGTTATCGCTTAAATACACCCCTTGATCTGTTAAATACCGAAACACTTCAGCACTTAGCCGCTGGCACGCCTATACACACGTGTGCCGTAATTGATTCCACCAATCAATACATGATGGCACAACTTGAGCGCTGGCAAAAAGGCGAGTGTTTGTTGGCCGAAAGCCAGACCGCGGGTCGTGGGCGGCGCGGACGACAATGGCATTCACCATTTGGTAGTCAGTTCATTATGAGTATGTATTGGCGTCTCGACGATGGCCCTAGTGCGGCTATGGGGTTAAGTTTGGCTATTGGTGTTGCAGTTGTGCAAGCGCTGGAAAGTGCCGGTTACCGGAATTTGAGCCTGAAATGGCCGAATGACATCTACATGGCCCGCCGAAAACTTGCAGGCATATTGGTTGAAATGTCAGCTGCAGTCGGTGGGATCTGCCATCTGGTGATTGGTGTTGGCGTGAACCTTAATTTGCCGGATGCAGTCATTGCACAACTGGATCAACCCTGTGCGCATTTGGCGGAGCAACCGGTCGTGGTTGAGCGCAATCAGCTGAGTGCCACGATCATTCGGGCTTTAAGAAATGCTTTAACACTATTTGAGCAACAGGGGTTAACTGCATTTTTAACAGAATGGAATCGGCTGGATATTTTTATGCAACAGCCGGTGAAAGTATTGTTGGGTAATCAGATCATCCACGGCATCTATTGCGGCATAGACGGGCAGGGGAATATGCTGCTGCAAGATCAGGATGGTATGCATAAATTTGTCGGCGGCGAGATCTCGTTACGCGCCGACATTTGAAATTATTTCCGCAACCGAACTTGTTCTATTGCATGCTGACTGCTTTTAGTCAGGATCAGGTTCGCCCGTTCGCGGGTTGGCAAAATATTAGCAATTAAATTCGGATAATTGATTTCGTCCCAGATCCGGCTGGCTGTGGCAGCGGCTTCATCTTCATCAAAATGTGAATAATGATGAAAGTAACTCGATGGATCAGAAAATGCGCTTTTACGGAAGCGAAGGAAACGTTGAATATACCACTCTTTTAATAGCTGTTTATCTGCATCTACATAGATAGAAAAATCAACGAAATCAGAGACAAACACATGATGTGGGTCATGTGGATAGTCCATCCCGCTTTGTAAAACGTTCAAACCTTCAATGATCAAAATATCCGGTTGTTCCACGACTTTCATCTGGTCAGGAATAATGTCATAGATGTGATGAGAGTAAATCGGGGCTTCAACCCGCTGTTTACCGGCTTTTATATCGGCGACAAAATTAACCAGTCGGCGCATATCATAAGATTGCGGAAAGCCTTTTTTCTTCATCAGCCCACGTTCTTCCAATACCCGGTTGGGATAAAGAAAACCGTCAGTGGTGATCAGTTCGACTTTCGGGTGTTCCGGCCAGTGTTCTAATAATGCTTGTAGTATGCGGGCCGTAGTACTTTTCCCCACAGCCACACTACCAGCAATGCTAATCACATATGGAACGCGCTGATTCGGTGTGCTCAGAAATTGTTCAATAACTTTACTACGGTGTTGACGTGCTTTGACATACAGATTCAATAAACGTGACAGAGGCAGATAAATATCCCGAACCTCATCTAGAGACAATTCATCATGAATGCCTCGTAAATCAATCAGATCTTGTTCCGTCAATGAAAGGGGGACGGAATCACGCAGATGAGCCCACTGTTCCCTGAAAAAATGTAAATAAGGCGAGAGATGTTGCGGATCAGCTGTCATTCTTGAGGTCCTTTCAGCAAGAGGCCCGACATTACACCAACCCCCTGTTATTCGACAACCGAAAGCGTGTCTGAGTACTCAAAAAGCAGAAAACAGAACAAATTCATGAAAACGGGACAGAAAACTCGTGAAAACACACTGCAGAGTAGTTGCTCCACCGCCACGCTTGCACTAGAATTCGCAACGCTCTTTGCAGGACGCCATGATTATCTTGGCACTGATGGAGGGATTCCCGAGCGGCCAAAGGGATCAGACTGTAAATCTGACGGCTCTGCCTTCGAAGGTTCGAATCCTTCTCCCTCCACCATCTTGAGCATTGTAGTTATGCGGGCATCGTATAATGGCTATTACCTCAGCCTTCCAAGCTGATGATGCGGGTTCGATTCCCGCTGCCCGCTCCAATTTAATTCAAAGCGCAATTACTGATACTCGTCGGACGGTGTGTACCGTGGTGAGTTTCTTACCATACAAACAGTGTTAGCTTAGAGGGACGAGCATGTCTAAAGAAAAATTTGAACGTACAAAACCCCACGTTAACGTTGGTACCATCGGCCACGTTGACCACGGTAAAACTACTCTGACTGCTGCCATCACTAACGTGCTGGCTAAAAAATTCGGTGGTCAAGCGCGTGCATTCGATCAGATCGACAATGCACCAGAAGAAAAAGCACGTGGTATCACCATCAACACATCACACGTTGAATACGATACTGAATCACGTCACTACGCACACGTAGACTGCCCAGGCCATGCTGACTATGTTAAAAACATGATCACTGGTGCTGCACAGATGGACGGCGCGATCCTGGTAGTAGCGGCGACTGACGGCCCAATGCCACAGACTCGTGAACACATCCTGCTGGGTCGCCAGGTAGGCGTTCCTTACATCATCGTTTTCCTGAACAAATGTGACATGGTAGACGACGAAGAGTTGCTGGATCTGGTTGAGATGGAAGTTCGTGAACTGCTGTCAGAATACAACTTCCCAGGCGATGACACTCCAGTTATCCGTGGTTCAGCACTGAAAGCGCTGGAAGGCGAAGCTAAATGGGAAGAGAAGATCCTGGAACTGGCTGCGGCCCTGGATTCTTACATTCCACAACCAGAACGTGCGATCGACAAGCCATTCCTGCTGCCAATCGAAGACGTATTCTCAATCGCTGGCCGTGGTACAGTAGTAACTGGTCGTGTTGAACGCGGTATCATCAAAGTTGGTGAAGAAGTGTCAATCGTTGGTTTGAAAGAAACCACTAAGACCACTTGTACTGGCGTTGAAATGTTCCGTAAACTGCTGGACGAAGGTCGTGCAGGCGAGAACGTAGGTGTGTTGCTGCGTGGTACAAAACGTGATGACGTAGAACGTGGTCAAGTACTGGCTAAACCAGGCACTATCACTCCACATACCAAGTTCGAATCAGAAGTATACGTACTGTCAAAAGAAGAAGGTGGTCGTCACACGCCATTCTTCAAAGGCTACCGTCCACAGTTCTACTTCCGTACAACTGACGTGACCGGTACCATCGAACTGCCAGAAGGCGTAGAAATGGTAATGCCAGGCGACAACATCAAAATGGTAGTCACCCTGATCCACCCAATCGCGATGGATGATGGTCTGCGTTTTGCAATCCGTGAAGGCGGTCGTACCGTAGGCGCGGGCGTTGTTGCTAAAGTAATCGAATAATTCTTTCGGTTACAAATATAATCAAAGCCCCTATAATCGGGGCTTTGTTATCTTAGGGGCGTAGTTCCAATTGGTAGAACAGCGGTCTCCAAAACCGATGGTTGGGGGTTCGAATCCCTCCGCCCCTGCCAAATCAATACCGCAAGTAGCGGATTTAATGCACTGAAAACGAATACAGGTAGATTGTATGAGTGTGAATGTTGAAAGCCAGAACCGCAACAAAGGAAAAAACATCGCATTGTGGGGGCTGGTCTTCATTCTTCTGGCGGCTACGGTGGTTGGTAATTCAGTTTTTGCTGAAAAATCATTATTTATTCGTGTTGTCGCAGTTGTTATTGCTTTTGCAGCTGCTGCCGTCACGGCATTGCAGACTCTTCAGGGTAAAGCTCTACTGACTTTTAGCCGGGAATCCATCAAGGAAGTCCGCAAAGTGGTATGGCCTACTCGCCAGGAAACCATTCAAACAACCCTGATTATTTTTGCATTCACCGTTGTTATGGGCCTATTCTTATTTTTAATAGATGGTGCTCTGATCTGGCTAGTTGAGTTGATCACCGGAATGAAGGGTTAATAAATGTCAGAACAACGCATGAGATGGTATGTGGTACAAGCCTTTTCCGGTTTTGAAGGCCGTGTCGCCAAGTCATTAAAAGAACATATCAAAATGCACGCAATGGAAGACCAGTTTGGCGAAATTCTGGTTCCGACAGAAGAAATAGTAGAAATGCGTGCCGGTCAAAAACGTAAAAGTGAACGTAAATTTTTCCCGGGTTATGTATTAGTGCAAATGATCATGAACGACGCATCATGGCATTTAGTACGTAATGTACCGCGTGTAATGGGATTCATCGGCGGCACCTCTGATCGTCCAGCACCTATTACCGATAAAGAAGCCGATGCTATTCTGAATCGTCTGCAAGAGTCTGTGGATAAACCAAAACACAAAACTCTGTTCGAACCAGGTGAAGTCATCCGTGTATCTGATGGTCCATTTGCTGACTTCAATGGTACAGTGGAAGAAGTTGACTACGACAAGAGCCGCATGAAGGTTTCTGTGTTGATCTTCGGTCGAGCTACACCGGTTGAACTAGATTTCAGTCAAGTCGAAAAAGTTTAATATTACTGGTTGTCTGGGGCAGCGGTTATCCCTATAATTCGCTGCCCCTTTTTCTATTGGGGAGCCGATGAAGAGCTTAGCTCTGAGGCGCTAGAACCCACATTTGAGGTAATTGTAAAATGGCAAAGAAAGTTTCAGCCTATATCAAGCTGCAAGTTAAGGCCGGCAGCGCGAATCCAAGCCCACCAGTAGGTCCGGCTCTGGGTCAGCACGGTGTTAACATCATGGAATTCTGTAAAGCGTTCAACGCCCGTACAGACAAACTGGAAAAAGGCGCGCCTACTCCAGTTGTAATCACTGTATACAGTGACCGTTCTTTCACTTTCGAAACTAAAACTCCACCAGCTTCTTACTTGCTGAAGAAAGCTGCTGATATCAAGTCTGGCTCATCTAAGCCAAACAAAGATAAAGTGGGTAAAGTGACTCACGCTCAACTGCTGGAAATCGCCAAAACTAAAGAACCAGACATGACTGGTACTGATTTGGAAGCGAAAGCCCGCTGTATCGCTGGCTCTGCCCGTTCTATGGGCCTGGTAGTAGAGGGATAAGACAATGGCTAAATTAACTAAACGCATGCGCGTAATTCGTGAAAAAGTTGATGGTACTAAAGAGTACAACATCACTGAAGCCGTTGCTTTACTGAAAGAACTGGCTACTGCTAAGTTCGTTGAAAGCGTTGACGTTGCAGTTAACCTGGGCATCGATGCTCGTAAATCAGATCAAAACGTACGTGGTGCAACTGTGCTGCCTAACGGTACTGGTCGTACTGTACGTGTAGCTGTATTTACTCAAGGTGCAAACGCAGAAGCGGCTAAAGCTGCTGGCGCTGACCTGGTAGGTATGGACGATCTGGCTGAACAGATCAAACGTGGCGAAATGAACTTCGACGTAGTTATTGCTTCTCCAGATGCAATGCGCGTAGTTGGTCAACTGGGTCAAATCCTGGGCCCACGTGGTCTGATGCCAAACCCTAAAGTTGGTACTGTGACTCCTAACGTGGCTGAAGCAGTTAACAATGCAAAAGCTGGTCAGGTTCGTTACCGTAACGACAAGAATGGTATCATCCATTCTACCATCGGTAAGGTTGACTTCACTGAAGCTCAGCTGAAAGAGAACTTGGAAGCTCTGCTGGTTGCGCTGAAAAAAGCAAAACCATCTACTTCTAAAGGCCAATTCGTCAAGAAAGTTAGCTTGTCTACCACTATGGGTGCAGGTTTAGCTGTTGATCAGGCTTCTCTGGATACCAAAGCTGCTTAAGCTTATTTACTAGGGGCGAGATTATAGTCTATAATCTCGCCCCTTAGTTTGGTTGGGGGTCTCGACTCCCGTCCAAGACCGCAGGTGGTGTAAACCTTAATATCCCTGCGTAGACGGTGCCGGAACCCAGCGAGAAAGATTTCTTTCTTCTGGACTCTGCCGCCGAATTCTCTCCGAAAGGAGAGGTGTTGACAGTTCTGGGTTCGCCCAGATTAACTCCAGGAGTAAGCCAATGGCATTAGGACTCGAAGACAAAAAAGCGATTGTCGCTGAAGTCAGCGAAGCTGCCAAAGGCGCACTGTCTGCTGTTGCAGCCGATTCACGCGGCGTAACCGTAGCCAAGATGACCACTCTGCGTCAGTCTGCTCGTGAAGCAGGCGTTTACTTGCGTGTTGTTCGTAACACTCTGCTGTCTCGTGCAGTAGAAGGTACTGACTTCGCTTGTATGAACGACGTATTTGTTGGTCCGACCCTGATCGCTTTCTCTAACGAACATCCGGGCGCTGCTGCTCGTCTGTTCAAAGAGTTCGCTAAAGGGAACGATAAGTTCTCTATCAAGGGTGGTGCGTTCCAGGGTGAATTCATCCCTGCAGCTCAAATTGATCGTCTGGCAACTCTGCCTACATACGAAGAAGCAATTGCGAAACTGATGGCTACTATGAAAGAAGCTTCAGCTGGCAAACTGGTTCGTACTCTGGCAGCTCTGCGCGACAAGAAAGAAGCCGAAGCGGCTTAATTCTTGTAACAGAACAGATTATTTTTATTTTTAATACTTCAACGACAGGATTTTTTTCTCATGTCTATCACTAAAGACCAAATCATCGAAGCCGTTGCTGCTATGTCAGTAATGGACGTTGTAGAACTGATCACCGCTATGGAAGAGAAGTTCGGTGTTTCTGCTGCTGCTGTAGCTGCCGGCCCAGCCGCTGCTGCTGAAGCTGTTGAAGAACAGACTGAATTCAACGTTATGCTGACCGCTATCGGCGCTAACAAAGTAGCTGTAATCAAAGCTGTACGTGGCGCAACCTCTCTGGGTCTGAAAGAAGCTAAAGACCTGGTAGAAGCTGCTCCAACTGCAGTTAAAGAAGCAATCTCTAAAGAAGAAGCTGAAGCTCTGAAGAAAGAGCTGGAAGCTGCAGGTGCTTCTGTTGAGATCAAATAATCTACTTAACAGTAGGTTAGCGGCCTGATAAAACAGGCTAGGGCTGGTGAAGAAACTTCACCGGCCCTTTTGCGCTGTAAGCTGCAGGAATTCACATTGCTCACCTGGGCTTATAAAAAGTACGAAATGTACACAGTAGCAATGTATTACAGAACTGCTCTGACTAGAGCAGCTTGGGTCACTTATCAGCGAGCTGAGGAACCCTATGGTTAACTCTTATACCGAAAAAAAACGCATTCGTAAGGACTTCGGTAAGCGTGATCAGGTACTGGAAACGCCTTATCTCTTGTCCATTCAACTGGACTCCTTCAAACAATTCCTTGATGCCGACCCAGAAGGGGCATACGGGCTTGAGGCTGCATTCCGCAGCGTATTCCCCATTACCAGTTATTCTGGTACTGCGGAGCTGCAATATGTCAGCTATCGCTTGGGAGAACCGGTCTTTGACGTAAAAGAGTGTCAAATCCGTGGCGTCACCTATTCAGCTCCATTGCGCGTGAAGCTGCGCTTAGTGCTGTTTGATAGAGAAGCTGCGGCAGGCACTGTCAAAGAAATTAAAGAACAAGAAGTGTACATGGGCGAAATCCCGCTGATGACGGATAACGGTACCTTTGTCATCAATGGTACAGAGCGTGTTATCGTTTCCCAGCTGCATCGTAGTCCTGGCGTGTTCTTTGATCACGATAAGGGTAAAACCCACTCTTCAGGTAAGGTTCTGTATAACGCTCGCGTTATTCCTTACCGTGGTTCTTGGTTGGACTTTGAGTTCGATGCCAAGGATAACCTGTTTGTGCGTATCGACCGTCGCCGTAAATTACCTGCGACTATCATCTTACGTGCACTGGAATTCACAACAGAACAGATCCTGACGACCTTCTTTGAAACCATTAAATTTGAAATCAAAGATGGCAAAGTGATGATGGAGTTGGTACCGGAGCGTCTGCGTGGCGAAACCGCGACCTTCGATATTCTTGCTGGTAGCGATGTGGTGGTCGAAAAAGGCCGTCGTATTACTGCACGTCACATTCGTCAGTTAGAAAAAGCCAACGTCAATCAAATCGAAGTTCCGGTTGAATATGTCGTCGGCAAAATTTCTGCTAAAGATTATGTGAATCCACAAACTGGTGAAGTCCTGATCAATGCCAACACCGCATTGAGTCTGGAAGCTATTGCGAATCTGTCAGTCGCTGGCTTTAAACAGTTTGAAATCCTGTTCACTAATGAACTGGATCATGGTTCATATATTTCTGAAACATTACGTATTGATTCAAGCACTAACCGTCTGGAAGCACTGGTAGAAATCTACCGTATGATGCGTCCAGGTGAGCCGCCAACGAAAGATGCAGCAGAACAGCTATTTGAAAACCTGTTCTTCTCAGCAGATCGTTATGATCTGTCGACTGTTGGTCGTATGAAATTCAACAGCCGACTGGCTCGTCCAGAACATATTGGTTCAGGCATTTTGTCTGAAGACGATATCGTTGATGTGATGAAACAGTTGATCGCTATTCGTAACGGTAAAGACGATGTGGATGATATCGATCATCTGGGTAACCGTCGTATCCGTTCCGTTGGTGAAATGGCTGAAAACCAATTCCGTGTCGGTTTGGTGCGTGTTGAACGTGCAGTAAAAGAACGTCTGTCTTTAGGCGATCTGGATGCCGTGCAGCCACAAGATCTGATCAATGCAAAGCCAATTTCTGCAGCCGTCAAAGAGTTCTTCGGTTCCAGTCAGCTGTCGCAATTTATGGATCAGAACAACCCGTTGTCAGAAATTACGCATAAACGTCGTATTTCTGCACTGGGCCCAGGTGGTTTGACACGTGAACGTGCCGGCTTCGAGGTTCGAGACGTACATCCGACTCACTACGGTCGTCTGTGTCCAATTGAAACGCCTGAAGGTCCGAACATCGGTCTGATCAACTCGCTGGCGGTATATTCTCGTACTAACGAGTATGGTTTCCTGGAAACCCCATACCGCAAAGTAATTGATGGCGTGATCACTGATGAAGTGGATTATCTGTCTGCGATTGAAGAAGGTAACTTCGTTATCGCACAGGCTAATGCCAATGTAGACGCAAATGGCAGCCTGAAAGATGAATTGATCCCATGCCGCCATAAAGGTGAATCTACCTTTATGAATGCAGAACAGATCCAGTATATGGACGTAAGTCCACAGCAGGTGGTTTCTGTTGCAGCATCACTGATCCCGTTCCTGGAACACGATGACGCGAACCGTGCATTGATGGGTTCAAACATGCAACGTCAAGCGGTACCAACTCTGCGCGCTGATAAGCCGCTGGTAGGTACTGGTATGGAACGTGCTGTGGCGGTTGACTCCGGTGTAACCGTAGTTGCTCGTCGTGGTGGTTTCATCGATTACGTTGATGCATCCCGTATTGTGGTTAAGGTAAATGAAGATGAGCTGTTACCTGGTGAAGCCGGTATCGACATCTACAACCTGACCAAATATACCCGTTCTAACCAGAATACCTGTATTAACCAACGCCCATGTGTGTCTGTTGGTGAGCCAGTGATGCTGGGTGACGTGTTGGCCGATGGTCCTTCCACTGATTTAGGTGAGTTGGCGCTAGGTCAGAACATGCGCGTCGCGTTCATGCCTTGGAACGGTTATAACTTCGAAGACTCGATTCTGGTCTCTGAACGTGTGGTGCAAGAAGATCGCCTGACGACTATTCATATTCAGGAACTGTCTTGTATTGCGCGTGATACGAAATTAGGTTCAGAAGAAATCACTGCGGATATTCCAAACGTAGGCGAAGCTGCACTGTCCAAACTGGATGAGTCAGGTATCGTTTATGTTGGTGCTGAAGTGAAAGGTGGTGACATTCTGGTTGGTAAGGTAACACCAAAAGGTGAAACCCAACTGACACCAGAAGAAAAACTGCTGCGCGCCATTTTTGGTGAAAAAGCTTCTGACGTAAAAGATTCTTCTCTGCGTGTGCCTAATGGTGTTTACGGTACTGTTATTGACGTGCAGGTCTTTACTCGTGATGGCGTAGAAAAAGATAAACGCGCTAAAGAAGTTGAAGACATGCAATTGCGTGATGCTAAGAAAGACTTGACCGAAGAGTTCAAAATCTTCGAAGACGGTATTTTTGGCCGCGCACGCTCATTACTGGTTGCTGCTGGTTTCAGCGAAGAAAAACTGTCTAAACTTGATCGTAAGAAGCTGCTGGAACAGTCGCTGGATGACGAAGCAAAACAAGTTGAACTGGAACAGATCGCTGAACAATATGCTGCGCTGAAAGAAGAATTCGATCGTAAGTTCGAAGCCAAACGTCAGAAAATCATCCAAGGTGATGATTTGGCGCCAGGCGTACTGAAGATCGTTAAAGTTTATCTGGCTGTGAAGCGTCGCATTCAGCCTGGTGACAAGATGGCGGGTCGTCACGGTAACAAAGGGGTTATCTCCAAAATTTGTCCGGTTGAAGACATGCCATACGATGACGAAGGGAATCCTGTCGACATCGTGCTGAACCCGTTGGGCGTACCATCGCGTATGAACATCGGTCAGATCTTGGAAGTTCACCTTGGTTTGGCTGCGAAAGGTATCGGCGAAAAAATTAACCGTATGGTTAAAGAACAGCGTGAACTGGCTGAATTGCGTGAGTTCTTGCAACGCGTCTATGATTTAGGTGGCAGCGATCAACAACAGATTGATATCGCGACACTGAGTGATGCGGAAGTGCAGGCTCTGGTTCAGAACCTGCGCAAAGGTTTACCGGTGGCAACACCTGTATTTGATGGCGCGAAAGAAAGCGAAATCAAAGAACTGCTGAAACTGGCAGATAAACCTGAATCAGGTCAGATCACCTTGTTTGATGGTCGTACCGGTATGCCGTTTGAGCGTGCAGTAACTGTTGGTTACATGTACATGCTGAAACTGAATCACTTGGTCGATGATAAAATGCATGCTCGTTCTACCGGTTCTTATAGCTTGGTTACTCAGCAGCCGCTGGGTGGTAAAGCTCAGTTCGGTGGTCAGCGTTTCGGTGAGATGGAAGTATGGGCACTGGAAGCATACGGTGCAGCTTATACTCTGCAGGAAATGCTGACTGTTAAATCGGACGATGTGAATGGTCGAACTAAGATGTATAAAAACATCGTGGATGGCGATCACCGCATGGAGCCAGGTATACCAGAATCCTTCAACGTACTGCTGAAGGAAATCCGCTCGCTGGGTATCAACATCGAGTTGGAAGAAGAGTAAGGACTAACGTCCTTGTTTCTGGACTCAGAATAGTAACGGTATGCCGCGTCGCGGCATACCGAAGTTAACCTCCTGACGGGAGATACAGGTGAAAGACTTACTCAAGTTTTTAAAAGCGCAGAGCAAGACTGAAGAGTTTGACGGTATCAAGATCGGTCTGGCATCGCCTGACATGATCCGTTCCTGGTCATTCGGTGAAGTTAAAAAGCCTGAAACCATTAACTATCGCACGTTCAAACCAGAACGTGACGGCCTGTTTTGTGCTCGCATCTTCGGACCAGTTAAAGATTATGAATGCTTGTGCGGTAAGTATAAGCGTCTTAAACACCGTGGTGTGATTTGTGAAAAATGTGGCGTAGAAGTTACTCAGACTAAAGTGCGTCGTGAGCGCATGGGTCACATTGAGCTGGCTTCCCCAGTTGCTCATATCTGGTTCCTGAAATCTTTACCATCCCGTATCGGTCTGTTGCTTGACATGACCCTGCGTGATATCGAACGTGTATTGTATTTCGAATCATTTGTTGTGGTTGATGCTGGTATGACCAGCCTCGAACGCAGTCAGATGTTGACCGAAGAACAATATCTGGATGCGCTGGAAGAATACGGCGATGAATTCGACGCTAAAATGGGTGCTGAAGCTATCCTGGCGTTGTTGCGTGCGCAAGATCTGGAACATGAAATCGCGACTATGCGCGAAGAACTGAGCCAGACGAATTCTGAAACCAAACGCAAAAAGACCACCAAACGCCTGAAGCTAATGGAGTCTTTCCTGCAATCTGGTAATAAACCAGAATGGATGATCATGACCGTGCTGCCTGTGTTGCCGCCGGATCTGCGTCCTTTGGTTCCGTTGGATGGTGGCCGTTTCGCGACTTCAGATCTGAATGATCTGTATCGCCGCGTGATCAACCGTAACAACCGTCTGAAACGTCTGCTGGATCTGGCTGCACCAGATATCATCGTTCGCAACGAAAAACGTATGCTGCAGGAAGCGGTTGACGCTCTGCTGGATAACGGTCGTCGTGGTCGTGCTATCACCGGTTCTAACAAGCGCCCACTGAAATCTTTGGCTGACATGATCAAAGGTAAACAGGGTCGTTTCCGTCAGAACTTGCTGGGTAAACGTGTTGACTACTCTGGTCGTTCTGTAATTACAGTAGGCCCGACTCTGCGTTTGCACCAATGCGGTCTGCCAAAGAAAATGGCACTGGAACTGTTCAAACCATTCATCTATGGCAAGCTGGAAACTCGTGGTTTAGCGACCACCATCAAAGCTGCTAAAAAGATGGTTGAGCGTGAAGAAGCAGTCGTATGGGATATTCTGGATGACGTGATCCGTGAACATCCTGTGATGCTGAACCGTGCACCAACACTGCACCGTCTGGGTATTCAGGCGTTTGAACCAATTCTGATCGAAGGTAAAGCAATCCAACTGCATCCGTTGGTTTGTTCTGCATTCAACGCCGACTTCGACGGTGACCAGATGGCGGTTCACGTTCCACTGACGCTGGAAGCGCAGTTGGAAGCGCGTGCGTTGATGATGTCAACCAACAACATTCTGTCGCCTGCATCTGGTGAACCTATCATCGTTCCTTCTCAGGACGTGGTATTGGGTCTGTATTACATGACTCGTTCCTGCGTTGGTGCGAAGGGTGAAGGTATGGTTTTATCCGGCGCGAAAGAAGCGGAAAAAATCTACCGTGCTGGTTTGGCCTCACTGCATGCTCGCGTGAAATGCCGTATCACCGAATACGTGAAAAACGAAGCCGGTGAATTGGTTGAGAAAATCGAGCTGAAAAATACCACCGTAGGTCGTGCGATCCTGTCGTTGATCCTGCCAAAAGGTATGGAGTATGCGCTGATTGATCCGCCATTGCCGATGACCGAAGCGGGTCATGCGGAATTGGCTGCTCATCCAGAACGCTGGATAAAATATGTTTCTAACCAAGCAATGGGTAAGAAGCAGATCTCTAAAGTATTGAATACCTGTTACCGCAAGCAAGGTCTCAAAGATACCGTTATCTTTGCTGACCAGTTGATGTACACCGGTTTCCATTACGCTGCGCTGTCAGGTTCATCTGTTGGTATTGACGACATGGTGATCCCAGAAGCGAAGAAAGAAATTATTGAAGCCGCAGAAGCTGAAGTTGCTGAAATTCAGGAACAGTTCCAGTCTGGTCTGGTAACAGCCGGCGAACGTTACAACAAAGTTATCGACATCTGGGCAAGTGCGAATGAACGCGTGTCTAAAGCGATGATGGAAAACTTGTCTAAAGAGACAAGAACTAACGTATTGGGTGAATCTGAAGTTCAAGCATCGTTTAACAGCGTCTTTATGATGGCTGACTCAGGTGCGCGTGGTTCTGCTGCTCAGATCCGTCAGTTGGCGGGTATGCGTGGTCTGATGGCTAAGCCTGACGGCTCAATCATCGAAACGCCAATCGTTGCGAACTTCCGTGAAGGTCTGAACGTACTGCAGTACTTCATCTCTACTCACGGTGCGCGTAAAGGTCTGGCGGATACCGCACTGAAAACAGCGAACTCCGGTTATCTGACTCGTCGTTTGGTTGACGTGGCACAGGACGTTGTGATCACTGAACCTGATTGTGGTACTCGTGAAGGTCTGTGGATGACTCCGCTGATCGAAGGTGGTGATGTTGTTGAACCACTGCGTGAACGTGTACTGGGCCGTGTGATCGCTGAAGATGTGCTGAAACCAGGTACAGATGAAGTATTAGTTGCTCATAATACTTTGTTGGATGAACAGTGGTGTAACATTCTGGAACGTAACTCTGTTGACCGAGTTAAAGTTCGTTCTGCCATCTCTTGTGAATCTGATTTCGGTATTTGTGCTCATTGTTATGGTCGTGATCTGGCTCGTGGTCATTTGGTTAACAATGGTGAGGCTGTGGGTGTTATCGCTGCTCAGTCCATCGGTGAACCAGGTACTCAGCTGACGATGCGTACGTTCCATATCGGTGGTGCGGCATCACGAGCGGCTGCTGAAAGTAGTGCGACTGTGAAAAACACCGGTGTGATCAAACTGCAAAATGCTAAATCTGTTGAAAACAGTGCCGGCAAGCTGGTTATCACATCACGTTCTTCAGAACTGACCATCATGGACGAACTGGGCCGGACCAAAGAAAGCCACAAGCTGCCTTACGGTTCTGTGCTGGAAGTTAAAGATGGCCAGGCTGTACGTGCTGGTGAAATCGTTGCGAACTGGGATCCACATACTCACCCAATCATCACTGAAGTGGCGGGTCGTATCCAGTTTGAAAACATGATCGAAGGTATCACTGTTACTCGTCAAACCGACGAGCTGACGGGTCTGTCAAGCATTGTGGTTCTGGACGTTAACGAACGTACCTCAACAGGTAAAGAGTTACGCCCAACCGTTCGATTGGTTGACAGTCATGGTAAAGACGTATTGATCCCAGGTACTGACGTATCTGCACAATACTTCCTGCCAGGCCAAGCGATTGTTCAGCTGGAAGACGGCGCGCAAGTAAGCGTCGGTGACGCAGTAGCGCGTATTCCGCAGGCATCCAGTGGTACTAAAGATATCACCGGTGGTCTGCCACGTGTTGCTGACTTGTTCGAAGCGCGTCAACCAAAAGAACCAGCTATTCTGGCGGAAATTTCAGGTACGATCTCCTTCGGTAAAGAAACCAAAGGTAAACGTCGTCTGGTGATCACGCCGACTGACGGTGGTGAAGCCTATGAGGAAATGATTCCGAAATGGCGTAACCTGAACGTGTTCGAAGGTGAAAAAGTTCAGCAGGGTGAAGTGTTAGCCGATGGTCCAGAATCTGCTCATGACATTCTGCGTCTGCGTGGCGTAAGCCCGGTAGCGAACTATATCGTTAACGAAGTGCAGGACGTTTACCGTCTGCAAGGCGTAAAAATCAACGATAAACACATCGAAGTGATCGTTCGTCAAATGCTTCGTAAAGGCGAAATTGCTACTCCAGGTGATTCTGATCTGCTGGAAGGCGAACAGGCTGATGTGGTTCGCGTGAAAATCGCTAACCGTAAACTGGTCGCGCAGGGCAAAGAACCAGCTACTTTCCGTCGTGTATTGATGGGTATTACTAAAGCGTCGCTGAATACAGAGTCCTTTATCTCTGCAGCATCGTTCCAGGAAACTACCCGTGTGCTGACCGAAGCTGCTGTATCAGGCAAGGTTGATGATTTACGTGGTCTGAAAGAAAACGTTATCGTTGGTCGCTTGATCCCTGCAGGTACTGGTTTTGCCTATCATCACGGTCGCTTACAGAAACGCCGTGTTGCAGCACAAGCTGTAGCTACGCCGGTAGTGACTGCCGATGATGCGGAACAGAATCTGGCTGATTTGCTGAATGCAGCAGGTAATTTAAGCGCTGAGTAATCAATCAGACAGAAGCAATATTTCAGAGGCCCTACGGGGCCTCTTGTTTTTTGTGCCGGATATTTCTGTGGCTGAGAGTTGCACCGTTATCGGGGCAGGGATTACTATCAGCGTGTATTGATAACTAGTTACGAGGGAACGATGTCTAAATCTATTGTCGCGACAGAAAAAGCACCGGCTGCTATTGGTCCATATGTTCAAGCAACTAAACTGGGTGATCTAGTCTTTACTTCTGGGCAGATCCCGTTAATTCCAGAAACTATGCAACTGGTTACCGGTGATATTAAAGCGCAGGCTGAGCAAGTATTGCGTAACCTGAGTGCGATTTTGGAAGCTGCAGGCGCTTCAACGGCCACGGTAATGAAAACAACTTGTTTTCTGAAAGACATGAATGATTTTGTCGCTTTCAATGAAGTGTATGCGCAATTTTTCAGCGAAAGTGCACCAGCGCGTTCTTGTGTTGAAGTTGCTCGTTTGCCTAAAGATGTACTCGTTGAAGTTGAAGCGATCGCTTACGTAGCTAAATAGAATGAGTTTAAATTTTGCAATTGTAGTCAGTGGCCCAGCATATGGAACACAGGCCGCCAGTTCTGCATACCGTTTTGTGCAAGCAGTTTTAGCTTCCGGACACGTCATCCTTGGCGTGTTTTTTTATCAGGATGGTGTCATGAATGCCAGTTATTTACATTCGCCCGCGACGGATGAAGATGACTTGCATCAATTGTGGTGTGAACTAGCCACACAGCAGCGCTTCCCTTTACATACCTGTATTGCAGCAGCGCAACGGCGAGGTATTTTAGATAGTGTGCTTGCAACAGAAACTGGAAAAGGTACCTGCAATGTTCAAGCACCATTTATGCTCTCGGGGTTAGGGCAGTTAGCCGAAATGTTATTAACGGCCGATCGTGTCGTTCGTTTTTAAGTTGGCCTATGAATCAGATTGCATTTATTTTTCGGCAAGCACCTTATGGAAGCGCTAGTGGTAGGGAAGGATTAGATGCCATGCTGGCGACCTCGGCTTATAGTGAAAATCTCGCTGCCTTCTTTATGGATGATGGGGTTTATCAGTTAGTACAACAGCAACAAGCGACGGCAATCCTGGCTAAAGATCATTCGGCGATGTTTAAGTTATGCGAGCTGTATGATATCGACAATATTTACGTATCAGCAGAATCGTTGGCTGAGCGTGAAATTACTAGTGATCAGTTATTAATGCCAGTGACTATGCTGACACAAGACGAGTTTTATGACCAACTATTGGCTTATCAAATCAAACTGATGTTTTGAGAAATATATGCTGCATGTCGTTTCACAATCACCTTTTTCACATACCATGCTGCAACGTTGCCTTGATCTCATGCAAGCCGGTGATCAATTGTTATTGATTCAAGATGCGGTTATCGCGGCGACGACAAATCATTGGGTGCAGCAACTGCAGGATAAAGAAATCTATGTTTTGCAGGAGGATTTAATGGCGAGGGGATTAACCGCTAAAATCGGCATTCCGGTCGATATGGCCGGCTATGTCGCGCTCGTCGTCAAACATAACAGCCCACTTTGCTGGTAAAAGATATTTCCGCAATCGTACTTTTTGTCACCTATACTTCACTTCATCTCAGCTATATCCATCTATAGTTGTATAAATCTTGACTCGCAGCCCATACAGACATAAAATTTTGCGTCCCCGTATCTGCGGGGAGGATTTTTCACATGTTTATAAAGCGATTGCTATTACCAGGAGCTTTTAATGGCAACTATTAACCAGCTTGTTCGCAAGCCGCGCGTTAAGCAAGTTGTAAAAAGCAGCGTTCCTGCCTTGAATGCTTGCCCACAAAAACGTGGTGTGTGTACACGTGTGTATACCACTACCCCTAAAAAACCTAACTCAGCACTGCGTAAGGTATGTCGTGTTCGTTTAACTAACGGATTCGAAGTTACTTCTTACATCGGTGGTGAAGGCCATAACCTGCAGGAACACTCCGTGGTCCTGATCCGTGGTGGTCGTGTTAAAGACTTACCAGGTGTGCGTTACCACACCGTTCGTGGTGCGTTGGATTGCTCCGGTGTTAAAGACCGTAAACAATCTCGCTCCAAATACGGCGTGAAGAAGCCTAAGGCTTAATGGTTTTCCGTTAAGTAAGGCCAAACATTTTCATAAAACATTTTTTTGTTTTGGGTAAAACCTGAAGTTTCGGAGAATTAAAATGCCAAGACGTCGCGTTGTTGGTCAGCGTAAGATTCTGCCAGATCCTAAGTTCGGTTCTGAGCTGCTGGCTAAATTCATCAACGTAGTAATGGTTGACGGTAAGAAATCCGTTTCTGAAAGCATTGTTTACGGTGCTTTAGAAATCATTGCTAACAAAAGTGGTAAAGACCACTTAGCTACTTTTGAAGGTGCTTTGGACAACATCCGTCCGAACGTGGAAGTTAAGTCTCGCCGTGTTGGTGGTTCTACTTACCAGGTTCCGGTAGAAGTTCGTCCAGTGCGTCGTAATGCCCTAGCTATGCGCTGGTTGGTAGATGCGGCTCGCAAACGTGGTGAAAAATCCATGGCTCAGCGTTTGGCAGGTGAACTGCTGGATGCAGCCGACAATAAAGGTTCTGCGGTTAAGAAACGTGAAGACGTGCACCGCATGGCTGAAGCGAATAAAGCATTCGCTCACTATCGCTGGTAATCCGGTTGTACAGGCCATCTTCGGATGGCCTGTACGCGGTTTCGTTGTCTAAGGTTCAACCTTAGTAAGAGGATATCTATCGTGGCTCGTGCAACACCCATTGAGCGTTACCGTAATATCGGTATCAGCGCACACATCGACGCCGGTAAAACAACGACTAC
This sequence comes from uncultured Tolumonas sp., assembly GCF_963676665.1. Lineage (NCBI taxonomy): Bacteria > Pseudomonadati > Pseudomonadota > Gammaproteobacteria > Aeromonadales > Aeromonadaceae > Tolumonas > uncultured Tolumonas sp. The sequence goes on along the minus strand of NZ_OY781381.1, from coordinate 324,062 downwards.
TGAACGTATCCTGTTTTACACCGGTGTAAACCACAAAATTGGTGAAGTTCATGATGGCGCAGCTACCATGGACTGGATGGAACAGGAACAAGAGCGTGGTATTACCATTACCTCTGCTGCTACTACCTGTTTCTGGAGTGGTATGGGTAAACAATTCCAACCACACCGTGTCAACATCATCGATACCCCAGGCCACGTTGACTTTACTATCGAAGTAGAGCGTTCAATGCGTGTTCTGGACGGCGCAGTAATGGTTTACTGTGCAGTAGGTGGTGTTCAGCCACAGTCTGAAACAGTATGGCGTCAGGCTAACAAGTATAAAGTACCTCGTATTGCGTTCATTAACAAAATGGACCGTACCGGTGCTAACTTCCTGCGTGCTGTTGAACAGATCAAAACTCGTCTGAAAGGTCATGCAGTTCCTCTGCAATTGCCAATCGGCGCGGAAGAAAATTTCAAAGGCGTCATCGACTTAGTCAAGATGAAAGCTATCAACTGGAATGAAGCCGATCAAGGCGTTACCTTCGAATACGAAGACATTCCTGCTGAATTGCTGCCTGAAGCCAAAAAATGGCATCAACATCTGGTTGAATCTGCTGCTGAAGCAACAGAAGACCTGATGGAAAAATACTTAGGTGGCGAAGAGTTCACTGAAGTTGAATTGAAAGCTGCATTACGTGATCTGGCATTGCGCAATGAAATCGTTCTGGTTACCTGTGGTTCTGCATTTAAGAACAAAGGTGTTCAGGCGATGTTGGACGCAGTAATTGAATATCTGCCTTCACCAACTGACGTTCCAGCGATTGCTGGTCAGTTAGAAGACGGTACACCTGCTGAGCGTCATCCAACTGATGATGAGCCTTTCTCTGCATTGGCTTTCAAAATTGCGACTGACCCATTCGTAGGTAACCTGACGTTCTTCCGTTGTTATTCCGGTGTTGTGAATTCAGGCGATTTCGTTCTGAACTCAGTGAAAGACAAACGTGAGCGTATTGGTCGTATCGTTCAGATGCACGCTAACAAGCGTGAAGAGATTAAAGAAGTCCGTGCTGGTGACATCGCTGCTGCGATTGGTCTGAAAGACGTGACTACTGGTGATACTCTGTGTGTTGAAACTGCGCCAATTATCCTTGAGCGTATGGAATTCCCAGAACCAGTTATCTCTGTAGCTGTTGAACCAAAAACCAAAGCTGACCAAGAAAAAATGGGTCTGGCTCTGGGTCGTTTGGCTCAGGAAGATCCTTCATTCCGCGTATGGACTGATGAAGAGTCAAGCCAAACCATCATCGCTGGTATGGGCGAGTTGCACCTGGAAATCATCGTTGACCGTATGCGTCGTGAGTTCAAGGTTGAAGCTAACGTGGGTAAACCACAGGTAGCTTACCGTGAAACCATTCGTGTTGAAGCGAAAGATGTTCAAGGTAAACATGCTAAACAGTCTGGTGGTCGTGGTCAGTACGGTCACGTTGTGATCGACCTCTTCCCATTGGATGAAGGTGCAGGTTATACATTTACCAACGATATTAAAGGCGGTGTAATTCCTGGTGAATTCATCCCTGGCGTTGATAAAGGTATTCGCGAACAGCTGAAATCTGGTCCTCTGGCTGGTTATCCAGTAGTGGACGTTGGTGTTCGTCTGCACTTCGGTTCTTACCATGATGTCGACTCTTCTGAACTGGCGTTTAAAATCGCTGCTTCTATGGCATTCAAATCAGGCTTCATGCAGGCTAAGCCAGTTCTGCTCGAACCTGTAATGAAAGTCGAAGTTGAGACTCCTGAAGACTACATGGGTGATGTAATCGGTGACTTGAACCGTCGTCGTGGCATCATCGAAGGTATGGAAGACGGCCCATCTGGCAAGCTTGTTCGCGCGCTGGTACCGTTGGCTGAAATGTTCGGTTATGCAACTGATCTGCGTTCTGCCACCCAAGGTCGTGCTTCTTACTCTATGGAGTTCGGTAAGTACGCTGAAACGCCAAACAACATCGCTCTGGCGGTGATTGAAGCGCGTAAGTCTAAATAATTAACACGTAATCTTTTCCGCCAGTTCAGACTGGCGGAAATAATCAAATAGGAAGGACAACGTCGTGTCTAAAGAAAAATTTGAACGTACAAAACCCCACGTTAACGTTGGTACTATCGGCCACGTTGACCACGGTAAAACTACTCTGACTGCTGCTATCACTAACGTGCTGGCTAAAAAATTCGGTGGTCAAGCGCGTGCATTCGATCAGATCGACAACGCACCAGAAGAAAAAGCACGTGGTATCACCATCAACACTTCACACGTTGAATACGATACTGAATCACGTCACTACGCACACGTAGACTGCCCAGGCCATGCTGACTATGTTAAAAACATGATCACTGGTGCTGCACAGATGGACGGCGCGATCCTGGTAGTAGCGGCGACTGACGGCCCAATGCCACAGACTCGTGAACACATCCTGCTGGGTCGCCAGGTAGGCGTTCCTTATATCATCGTTTTCCTGAACAAATGTGACATGGTAGACGACGAAGAGTTGCTGGATCTGGTTGAGATGGAAGTTCGTGAACTGCTGTCAGAATACAACTTCCCAGGCGATGACACTCCAGTTATCCGTGGTTCAGCACTGAAAGCGCTGGAAGGCGAAGCTAAATGGGAAGAGAAGATCCTGGAACTGGCTGCGGCCCTGGATTCTTACATTCCACAACCAGAACGTGCGATCGACAAGCCATTCCTGCTGCCAATCGAAGACGTATTCTCAATCGCTGGCCGTGGTACAGTAGTAACTGGTCGTGTTGAACGCGGTATCATCAAAGTTGGTGAAGAAGTGTCAATCGTTGGTTTGAAAGAAACCACCAAGACCACTTGTACTGGCGTTGAAATGTTCCGTAAACTGCTGGACGAAGGTCGTGCAGGCGAGAACGTAGGTGTGTTGCTGCGTGGTACAAAACGTGATGACGTAGAACGTGGGCAAGTACTGGCTAAACCAGGCACTATCACTCCACACACCAAGTTCGAATCAGAAGTATACGTACTGTCAAAAGAAGAAGGTGGTCGTCACACGCCATTCTTCAAAGGCTACCGTCCACAGTTCTACTTCCGTACAACTGACGTGACCGGTACCATCGAACTGCCAGAAGGCGTAGAAATGGTAATGCCAGGCGACAACATCAAAATGGTAGTCACCCTGATCCACCCAATCGCGATGGATGATGGTCTGCGTTTTGCAATCCGTGAAGGCGGTCGTACCGTAGGCGCGGGCGTTGTTGCTAAAGTAATCGAATAATCGATTAATTTGCGCATCACGCAATATAATAAAGGGCGACTTAGGTCGCCCTTTATTTTTATCAAAAATATATACTGTGCAGCGCAAATTTAAGCACGATTAGATTATCTATCCGAGGGATTGGTATGGCGTTAATGACTCAACGTGAAATGGCTGGGCACAAGCGTGTGGCTTTAGTGGCACACGACAATATGAAACAGGCGCTGGTTGACTGGGTAAAAGTTCGTGCAGAAGAGTTGAAGTTACATCATCTGTATGCGACGGGTACAACAGGTACTCGTTTAAGTAAAGAGGCGGGTTTGCCGATCACTTGTTTGCTGTCTGGGCCAATGGGCGGCGATCAGCAATTAGGGGCTTTGATTGCAGAAGGAAAAATTGATGTATTAATTTTCTTCTGGGATCCGCTCAATGCTGTACCGCATGATCCGGATGTTAAAGCTTTATTACGATTGGCTGCAGTATGGAATATTCCGATGGCAACCAATCAGGCAACGGCCGACTTCCTGATGGATTCGCCGAATATGAAAAAAGCATTCAGTATTGAAATTCCAGATTATGCTGGGTATTTGAAATCACGGACTGAATAAAATTTAACTCGTTGATCTGGTTAAATAAAAAAGCACCTTTCAAAGGTGCTTTTTTATTAATTAGAAAGGAATTAGCGCATTGAGTTTTTACTGACGTATTTTGGTCGTGCGTTCATAATAATTTCGACTTGTTCTTCGCTCATTTTACCATTACTTAAACCAAGCGCTTTGTAGGTCAGTAATGGACGGGCTTCCAATGCAATCATCAACGCTTTTATCTGACTTAAGTCATCGTTCAGTGGCTGACCATATGCAAAGTCAAGAACACCGGCATCTAACAAATTTTTGACTGCTGGTTCGGTCAATGGCAAATTTATGACGCTTTTTCGTTGGATCACAAACTCGCGTAAAATAGCCTTTTCGGTGAAATCCAGGCACTCAATCATACGTTGCAAATTTTGCTGTTTCTGGCGTTCCAACCAATGCGTAAGTGCATGATCCCAACCAATCAATAATAGCTGGCTGGCAAAGTATGAGCAGGCAATTAACAAACCCAGACTAAAGAATACTCTGAATTGTATTAACCATTCCCCAGCGCTGTGTAAGCGTTCGACCGGAAACAATAAAATTGTGCAGCAGCAAAGCAGCATCCATATCATAAGCCAGTTCAGTGTGCGGTATTGGCTAAAGTGTCTATTCCACCGTCTCATAAAAATATCCCTGAATAACGTCTAGCGGGTATTTGTTAATGAGCAAAGGCTGTGCCAGTAATTAAGCTATTTTTTTGACGATCCAGAAGGATCAATGGGATCTTTGCGTGGGAGAGTGGACGATTTTCGTTAAAATCGTCCTGTTTTATTTGATTAACGTTGGAATTGGTTGATCAGGCGACACAAGCCTTGCAAGCGTTCTACCAGTAACGCAATACGATCAACGGCGTTATGGCTGCTGGTTGTACTGGTGTCAGCCAATTCACGAATGTTATGGATGCTGCGATTAATATCTTCGGTGACATAAGCCTGTTCTTCAACGGCAGTGGCAATCTGATGGCTGGCGTCAGTCACATGATGCAGCATGTCATTAATTTGACCGAACACTTCACCTGCTGCATTGGCTTGTGTGCGGCAAGTCTCAGACAAATCAGCACCATGATCCATCGTCGTGACAGCGCTACTGGCACTGCTTTGTAGTTTCGAGATCATTTGCTGAATTTCATCGGTAGAGGTGCGAGTTTTCAATGCCAAAGAGCGGATCTCGTCGGCGACTACCGCAAAACCACGCCCTTGTTCTCCGGCTCTGGCAGCTTCGATCGCGGCATTGAGTGCTAATAGGTTGGTTTGATCGGCAATACTGGTAATGACGTCAAGGATGCTGCCTATATGTTTGGTGTTATCAGCTAATTCATTAATAACTTTTTTAGAGTTATCTAATTCATCATGTAAGGCATTTACGGCGCTAACCGTTGCTTGGATACTTTTTTGACCCAGTGCCGCAGTTTGACGCGCTTCAGCTGTCAATTCTGAAGTTGAGCTGGCGCTGGTAGCCACTTCGCGGATCGAACTGCTCATTTCATTGATGGCTGTAGCCAGCTGTTCTGTTTCTGCCCGTTGTTGGTCGATGTTATTGGTAATGGACTGAATATTACCCGCATCATCTTCCGCTGCTTGAAGAATGGTATTACAGGTATCGCCGGTTCGTCCGACAATGGCTCTTAATTCGGCTTTTTTCATTCTGAGCGCTAATTCGATCGCGGCGAGCTCGTCGCGACGACCGGTATACAGCACTTGCGTAATATCAGTATTAAAATTTTCTTTAGCAATATTAGCCAGTGTTTTTAATTTTCTTCCCCACCAGATCGCAAATACGGATTGTATTATTACTAAACCAATGGCGACGGATGAAAGCGGGATTATTTCCGATAACATCATATTCGCAATAATTGCGATAATAGTACTGAATGAAAGTAAAAGAGAGATTAACGAAATATTAAACGTAGGCAAACGTAATGCGCGGGGTAATTTTCCTTGATTAATTTGTTGGTAATAACCTGCTGCTCTTTCTATATCTTCTCTTGAGGGTTTAGTTCGTACTGATTGATATTCAAATACATTACCGTTGTTATCTAAAATTGGTGTGACATACGCATTAACCCAATAATGATCACCATTTTTACAGCGGTTTTTTACGACACCCATCCAGCTTTTTTTGTCTTTTAGATGATCCCACATGTCTTTGAATGCGGCTTTTGGCATATCAGCATGGCGCACTATGTTGTGGTATTGGCTTTCGAGCTCATTCGGATGATAGCCAGCGATGTCGCAGAAATGTTCATTGGCATAGGTAATGCGGCTTTGGGTGTCAGTGGTAGAGATCAGATTATGTTGCTCAGAGAATTCTCTTTCTCTGCCTGCGGTTGATGCAAAATGATTCATAGAGTTACATCCTGTACTGCCGACGGTGTGGCAAGAGCCTATCATTCAACAGCCATCATTTTCCTTCGATGACATGTTAATCTTATAAGATATAAATAAGTAATTAATATGATCTTTACAGTGAAATTTGAGTATAAAGCGATTTTTTTAATAAAAAAACATAATAAATATATTAGTTTTAATGCATTAACTTGTTTATAACCAGTGGTTTACGTTAGTTGTTTTTCATTTACAAATTACATTACATTTGCCCTTAAATGGTGTTTCATTTTGGCGCGCAGTAACAATAATTAGGCAGGCTGATTAATAAAAAGGGCATTATTAATCTCAAATGAGTATTTTAATGCCGTTTTTGCGCTAATTTACTCTTGGCTTATGAATTGCATTAGTTTGGCTAGATAACGCACTTGATGTTTATGGCGTGCAAACGCTAGCTTCTGTGCCACAATTTGTAATGGATGACTAGGGTTCCGGCTTACCAAGTAAGTGTCTGGTCCGAGAGTTGTCGACCTTCCCTGAAGGTTACACGGCGGGACAAAAACCCGGGAGACAGCGGCGCACAGCCATGATCTCTTGTGTTTTAACCACGTGCTCCCAGGGAGGGAACCATGAAAAAATCCACTTTTAGCTCCTCATTCCGTAAATGGCTGTGTGTTGGCCTGTTACCGGTCTTTTTGTTTGGCTCTGTGCCGGCATTTGCCAAAGAAAAATTCAAAGTTGCCTGGACGATTTATGCCGGTTGGATGCCGTGGGATTATGCGGCACAAAGCGGCATTATCAAAAAATGGGCAGATAAATACGGCATTGATATTGATGTCGTGCAGGTGAACGACTACGTCGAGTCAATTAATCAGTATACCGCCGGTGGTTTTGATGGCTGTGTGATGACCAACATGGATGCGCTGACGATTCCGGCTGCCGGTGGTGTTGATTCTACCGCCATGATCATTGGTGATTATTCCAATGGTAATGACGGTGTGGTGCTGAAAGGCAAATCCGATCTGAAAGATATCAAAGGCCAGCCCGTTAATCTGGTAGAGCTGAGTGTATCGCATTATTTGCTGGCGCGTGCGTTGGAAACCCAAGGTATGAACGAGAAAGACATAAAGATCGTTAACACCTCGGATGCCGATATCGTGTCTGCGTATGCGACTAAAGATGTCACGGCCACGGTTACCTGGAACCCGATGTTGTCGGAAGTAGTCAAACAGCCGGGTAGCCATTTGGTGTTTGATTCCAGCAAGATCCCTGGTGAAATTCTCGATTTGCTGGTGGTTAAAACCGACAAGCTGAAAGCGCATCCTGAATTGGGTAAAGCGCTGGCAGGGGCTTGGTATGAAGTGATGTACACCATGTCTGGTAATGATGCAAAAGCCAAAGAAGCGCGTACTTCCATGGCGAAGGCTTCCGGCACCGATCTGGCGGGTTATGAAGCACAGTTAAATGCCACCAAAATGTTCTACAACCCCGTCGATGCATTGTCTCAAGCGCAAGACCCGCATTTAAAACTCACCATGCAGCTAGTGGCTGAATTCTCACTGCAGCATGGTTTGCTGGGTGAAAGTGCCCCAAGCGCTGATTTTATCGGTATCGAAACCCCAGCCGGTATTTACGGTGATAAAAACAATGTGAAGCTGCGTTTTGACCCGACTTATATGCAAATGGCTGCCGACGGTAAGCTGTGATCCGAGTGGTAAAGGAGATTGGCAATGGCCCGACTCATTAATCGACAACCGGATCGCTTAGGTCGCTGGTTATTAGCATTACTGCCGTTTGTGATTTTGCTGCTGCTGTATCTGATTAATTCAGAAGCACGTTTGGCGCTAAATCCGAATGACAAGATGCTGCCTTCATTCCCGGTGATCTTGGATTCGATTGCCCGAATGGCGTTCGAGCCAAGCCGCCGTACTGGCGAGTATTTGCTGCTGGCGGACACGTTATCCAGTCTGCGGTTGTTACTGATGGGTGTGGGGATCAGTGCGGCACTAGGGTTGAGTGTGGGTTTGCTCAATGGTGGTATTCCGCTGTTCCGTACCCCGGTTTCACCAGTTGTGACGGCGTTGTCACTGATCCCGCCGATGGCTATTTTGCCTATCCTGTTTATTGTTTTTGGCTTGGGCGACTTGGCGAAGGTAATGCTGATCGTGATTGGGATCTGTCCGATCCTGATCCGCGATCTGCAATTAAAGACGCTGAGTTTGCCAGAGGAACAGCTGATCAAAGCGCAGACGCTGGGGGCGACCAGTTGGCAGATTTTGCTGCGCATGATGTTGCCGCAGGTGTTACCGCGCTTGTTTGAGGCGGTGCGCCTGACGCTGGGCAGTGCGTGGCTGTTTTTGATTGCAGCCGAGGCGATTGCTGCCACCGAAGGGCTGGGTTATCGCATTTTTCTGGTACGGCGTTACCTCGATATGTCGGTGATCTTGCCGTATGTCTTTTGGATCACACTGCTGGCTTTTGCGATGGACTGGATTTTGAAAGTGACGGCCCGCAAAGCGTTCCCTTGGTATTTCGGTCGTAACGGGGAGGCGCAAGGATGAGCCAACCGATTTTGCAGGCGAAAAACGTCTGGAAAGAGTATGGCGATGTGTGCGTGTTGGAACGCATCAATGTCTCTATCAATGCCGGTGAATTTGTCACGGTGGTCGGCGCTTCCGGCTGTGGCAAAAGTACCTTCCTCAAACTGCTGCTGGGTACGGAGAGTGTGTCGCGTGGTGAGTTGTTGCTGGATGGCAAACCCATTCCACAGGAACCGGACGAACACCGTGGCATCGTGTTCCAGAAGTATTCGGTGTTTCCTCATTTAACTGCGCTGGGCAATGTGCTGCTGGCTGATGAATTTGCGCAGTCACCGTGGCTGGGTAAGTTGTTTGGTGCGGCGAAAAAACAGGCGGAAGATCGCGCGGTCGCTATGCTGGAACGGGTAGGGTTGGGTCATGCACTCAACCGTTACCCCAGCGAGTTGTCGGGTGGTATGCAGCAGCGTCTGGCGATTGCTCAGGCGCTGATGAAAAAGCCACGCATCTTGTTACTCGATGAACCCTTTGGTGCGCTGGACCCGGGTATTCGTGGTGACATGCACCAACTCATCCGTGAATTGTGGTTGCAGCAAGGGTTAACCATTTTCATGGTGACACACGATTTAAAAGAGGGTTTTGCGCTGGGCAGTCGCCTGTGGGTATTTGATAAATCGCGGCATGATCCGCAATCCCCGCAGCGTTTCGGCGCACAAATTACCTATGACATTCCTTTACAAGGTGGGCAGCTGAAAGCCGAAGATGCGCAGCGCTTGTCACCCGAACCTAAAACGGAGCAATAGTATGGCGGAATTATTGTTTGAAGATTCGCTGCCCGGTGGCAGCCACTGGTCGATGGTGATGCCAGCCGGATCGCTGTTGAAAATCACCGATGTTGAAGGTGGTGCCAACGTTGGCATGCTGTTCTACAACCCGCGTAACCTGCTGGAGCGTTACAACGCGCCAGATACATTGAAATGTCAGCACACTTTTAAGCTGACCACCGGACATTGCCTCTATTCCGATATGGGGAGGATATTTTGTTCCATCGTGCAGGATGATACCGGCTGGATCGACACCGTGGCAGGCACCACCAACAAAGCAAAAGTGGCGGCGCGGTGGGGCGAGCGTGATTATCAGCATGATCGCAATCTGTGGAAACAAAACGGTTACGACAGCTTTCTGGTGGAAGTGGCGAAATATGGTTTAGGCGCTCGGGATTTGGCAGCCAACCTCAATCTGTTCAGCAAAGTGTTTACCGATGACGCAGGTAATCTGCAATTTGCTGCGGGGCATTCGAAAGCAGGTGACAGCATTACGCTGCGTTTTGAGATGGAAACGCTGGTGGTGTTTAACACCTGTCCGCATCCGATGGATGGCGCGGCGGAATATCCGCGTAAGCCAATTCAGTATGGCGTGTATAAGGCCGAGCCTGTGGCGGCGGATGATGTTTGTCGTCTTTCCCGCCCGGAAAATGGTCGTGGCTTTGAAAATACCCGTCGTTATGTTTGCTGCGCTGGTCACTAAGGAGCGATTTATGATCAAGGAAAGTTTGTTAAATCCAACGGACGTGGCCTATCGTGAAACAGTGCTGGCCGGCGATTATTGGATGAAAGTGGTGAAAGCGGGGCAGACCATCCGCATTGTTGATTCGGAAGGCAATCAGGCGGCAGACACCCTGTTTTATTCCGCAGCTAACCCCGCTGAGCGTTACAGCGCGGTGGATACCATTCGTGAGCAGGGCAATGTTTACTTGTCAGCGGGAACTACGCTGATGACTAACGAAGGCAATCCGATGTTGGAAATCGTTGCTGACACTTGTGGTCGCCATGACACCTTGGGTGGCGCGTGTGCCACTGAGAGTAATCAGGTGCGTTACGATTTAGGCAAAAAGCACATGCATGCCTGCCGTGACAGCTGGTTGCTGGCGGTGACCGAAAAACCGGAATTTGGCATGAGCAAGCGCGATATCACCCATAACATCAATTTCTTCATGAACGTGCCCATTACGGCGGACGGTGGTTTGAGTTTTGCCGATGGCATTAGTGCACCGGGTAAATATGTGGAACTGAAAGCGCTGATGGATGTCATCGTGCTGATCTCCAACTGTCCACAGCTGAACAACCCCTGTAATGCGTATAACCCGACGCCGGTTGACGTGCTGGTCTGGAATTAATCAGCCAACAAATTATAGAGCGCAAGGACGACCTTGAGCCGCTCTCTGATTGTGTGCGGGACGACCCGAAGTCTGGCGGAAGAGCCTTTCCGGCAGCATTGAACAGAGTTGATCTTATGTTCAGTAAAGTATTGATAGCGAACCGCGGCGCAATTGCCTGCCGAATTATCCGCACCCTGAAAGCGATGGGTGTCACCTCTGTCGCAGTGTATAGCGAAGCCGATGCTGACAGCCGTCATGTGTTAGATGCTGACGAGGCTTGGTCACTCGGTGAAGGTGCTGCTGCACAAACTTACCTCGATCAAAATAAACTTATCGCGATTGCCAAACAGACTGGCGCTCAGGCGATCCACCCCGGTTATGGTTTTTTAAGTGAGAACCCCGATTTTGCCCGTCGTTGTGTTGACGAAGGGCTGGTGTTTTTAGGCCCGACACCGGAGCAGATGGTGGCATTTGGCCTGAAACACAAAGCACGGGCACTGGCGGAGGCGGCGCATGTGCCGTTATTACCGGGCACCGGTTTGTTATCGTCACTGGATGAAGCCTTAGCCGAAGCGGCGCGTATTGGTTATCCGGTGATGCTGAAAAGTACCGCCGGTGGCGGTGGCATCGGTATGCAGCGCTGCTTTAGCGCAGAAGAGTTGCGTTCCGCGTATTCATCAGTAAAACGGTTGTCGGAAAACAATTTCAGTAATGGCGGCATGTTCCTCGAGAAGTTTATTGAGAATGCCCGCCATATCGAAGTGCAGATGTTTGGTGATGGCCAAGGCCATGTGATTGCGATTGGTGAGCGTGACTGTTCCGCCCAACGTCGTAACCAGAAAGTGATAGAGGAGTGTCCGGCGCCGAATTTATCCGATGACGTGCGTCAGGCATTACTAGCAACCGCCGTGCAACTGGGGAAACAGGTCAGTTATCGCAGTGCCGGTACGGTGGAATATGTGTATGACGACCTGAACGGTCAGTTTTATTTCTTGGAAGTAAACACCCGCCTGCAGGTGGAGCATGGCGTGACCGAGCAGGTGTATGGCGTCGATTTAGTGCGCTGGATGATTGAACTGGGCGCTGGTGAATTAGCGCCGTTGGAAAGTCTGGCAAACGTGTTGACACCGAAAGGCCATGCTATTCAGGTGCGTTTGTACGCAGAAGACCCGGCGAAAAACTTCCGCCCGAGTGCGGGGCTTATCAGCCACGTCAGCTTTCCTGAGCAAGATCGTAAAACCTGCCGTATCGATCACTGGCTCGATGCCGGCCTCGAAGTGCCACCCTTTTTTGACCCGATGCTGGCAAAGCTGATCGCATGGTCAGCGAACCGTGAGCAGACCCTTCAACAACTGAGCACGATGTTGCAGCAAAGTGACGTCTATGGCATCGAAACCAATCGTGATTATTTGCTGGCGCTGCTGAAGAGCGATGTCGTGCAGCAAGGCAAAGTGCTGACTCGCACGTTAAATGAATTCAGTTATCAGCCAGCCACCATCGATGTGCTTTCAGGCGGGACACAAACGACGATTCAAGATTTCCCCGGTCGTGTTGGTTATTGGGATATTGGCGTGCCGCCGTCCGGCCCGATGGATAACTGGTCGTTCTGTCTGGGTAATCGGTTATTGAATAACGATGACATCTGCGCGGGTTTGGAAATTACGCTGTCGGGCCCAACGCTGAAATTTAATACCACACGTCAGATTGTACTCACCGGTGCCGCCATTGACGCGAAACTTGATGGTGCGATGGTACCGATGTGGCAGGTAGTGACCGTGCCCGCGGGCAGCACACTACAACTGGGTAAGGTCGCTATGGCCGGGGCGCGCAGCTATCTGTTGCTGGCTGGCGGCATTGATTGCCCGCATTATCTCGGCAGTCGTTCAACCTTTACCTTGGGTCAGTTTGGTGGCCATGTCGGTCGTGCCATTCAGGCGGGTGATGTGCTGCATGTTCCACCGCAAATAACTTTAGCTGTGGAACAGTTACTGTCTGCTGATCTGCAACCGACAATTACCAATAACTGGGAACTGCGTGTCATTTATGGCCCACACGGGGCGCCTGATTTCTTCACTGATCACGATATTGAAACCTTCTTCGCCACCAACTACGAAGTGCATTACAACTCCAGCCGAACTGGGGTGCGTTTGATTGGCCCGAAACCGGAATGGGCGCGCGCCGATGGTGGTGAGGCAGGCTTACATCCATCAAACCTGCATGACAACGCCTATGCGATCGGTACGGTCGATTTTACCGGTGATATGCCGGTGATTTTGGGGCCGGATGGTCCGAGTCTGGGCGGGTTTGTTTGCCCGGCGACCATCGTTAAAGCCGATCTGTGGAAAATGGGGCAGCTGAAAGCGGGCGATAAAGTTCGCTTTATTCCTGTTTCTATTGCCGATGCCGAAGTGTTGGAACGTGCGCAATTAGCCGAGCTGGCAACCCTCACTGCACAACCAGCCACTGTGCCGATTGCTTCCCCAACCACGCCGGTATTGAAAATTTTACCAGCGGAAGAATATGGCGAAAAAGTGGTGTATCGCCCCAGCGGTGATGACTATCTGCTGGTGGAGTATGGCACGCAGGTGCTCGATATTCGTCTGCGTTTCCGTGCCCATGCGTTGATGCTGTGGTTGCAGGAAGCAGCGATTAACGGCGTGCTAGAACTCACTCCGGGCATCCGTTCCCTGCAGATACACTACGACAATCTGCAACTGCCGTTAACGCGTTTACTGGAATTGCTGGAGCAGGCGGAAAGCGAACTCACCGATATCGAACAGATCACGGTGCCTGCGCGCATCGTCCATCTGCCACTGTCGTGGGACGATGAAGCAACTCGATTGGCGATCCGCAAATACGATGAACTGGTGCGCAAAGATGCACCTTGGTGCCCGTCGAACATCGAGTTTATCCGCCGTATCAACGGCCTTGATTCGATTGAACAGGTGAAAGAGATCGTCTTCAACGCTAACTATCTGGTGATGGGGTTAGGCGATGTCTATCTCGGCGCACCGGTAGCGACACCGCTCGATCCACGTCATCGTTTGGTCACCACCAAATACAACCCTGCACGAACTTGGACACCGGAAAACGCCGTCGGCATCGGGGGCGCTTACCTGTGTGTGTATGGCATGGAAGGGCCGGGTGGTTATCAGTTTGTCGGTCGCACACTACAGATGTGGAACCGTTATCGTCAGACGACCGAATTCACGCAACCGTGGCTGCTGCGTTTCTTCGATCAAATCAAATTCTACGAAGTCTCTGCGGAAGAGTTACTTAAAATCCGTCGTGATTTTCCGCGTGGGCGTTATCCACTAAAAATTGAAGAGATCGAATTCTCACTGGCCGATTACAACAAGCTGGTGGACGAACATGCCGACGAAATCCGGGTAGCAAAAGAGCGTCAGCAAACGGCGTTTGAAGCAGAGCGTCAGCGTTGGATCGAAACCGGACAAGCGAATTTCTCAGCCGATAGCGACATGATGATCGAAACCGGTGAGGAAGAAGCACTACCGGATCATCACAAAGCGGTGGAAAGTCTCGTTTCTGGCAACGTCTGGCAGGTATTGGTCGAAGAAGGTCAAACGATTAAAGCCGGACAGCCATTGTTGATTATTGAATCGATGAAGATGGAAATTGAAGTGCTGGCGCCGCATGCCGGAGTGGTCATTAATGTATGTCGTGAAGCCGGCCAACAAGTGCGTGCTGGGCAACGCTTACTGGTATTAGGGGAATAATCATGACTCAACCGATCACCATCAGCGCTATTCATGATGCCTATCGTAGTGGGGTTCTGACGCCACAAAAATTTCTACATCGTTGTTTGCAGCACGCACAAGCGGATAGCCGTCATGCCTGGATCAGTGTGTTATCGCTAAAACAATTAGATGATTATCTGCAAAAACTTGCTGGTCATTCCCCCGACGATTTACCGCTGTTCGGCATTCCTTTTGCTATCAAAGATAATATCGATCTGGCGGATCTGCCCACCACGGCGGCTTGTCCAGATTACGCATATCAGCCATTGGAATCGGCGTTTGTGGTTCAGCAACTGATTGCCGCAGGTGCAATTCCACTGGGTAAAACTAATCTCGATCAGTTTGCAACCGGGCTGGTGGGTACGCGCAGTCCGTATGGTGCGTGTCAGAACAGTTTTGATTCAGCTTATATATCAGGTGGTTCCAGTGCGGGGTCTGCGGTGTCGGTTGCAACCGGGCAGGTCTGCTTCTCACTAGGCACCGACACCGCGGGTTCAGGTCGCGTACCGGCTTCTTTTAACAACATTATTGGTTTGAAGGGAACGAAAGGCCACATCAGTTGCAGTGGTGTCGTGCCGGCCTGTAAAAGCCTAGATTGCGTCACTATTTTTGCTTCAACCGTTGCGGATGTTGCTGCGGTTTGGCAAGTTGCCGCCAAGTTTGATGCTACTGATCCGTTTGCCCGTGATGTAGTGGCCGCGAAAGCGATCCCGACTGCATTTAAATTTGGCATACCCGATAAATCACAACTGCAATTTTTTTGGGATGAAGCCGCAGAGACTCTGTTCTGGCAATCCGTTGAAACACTGAAAACACTAGGCGGTGAGGCGGTTTCGATCAATCTGGAACCCTTTATTCAAGCTGCGAAATTGCTCTATGGTGGCCCATGGGTGGCCGAGCGTCTGGCGGCGATTAAAGATTTTTACCGGGCAGATCCGGGTCGTTGTCTACCCGTTATCCAAACCATTATTGGTGGTGCAGAGCAGCGAACGGCGGTTGATGCTTATGAGGCTTTGTATGAATTACAGCGACTGAAGCGAATTGCTGATGCTGAATTATCCAAGGTTGATCTGATTGTCACGCCGACTGCGGGCACTATGTATAGCATTGCTGCGGTGCAAGCCGACCCCATCCAACTCAATAGTAATCTGGGTTATTACACCAACTTTATGAATTTGTTGGATTATTCAGCAATATCTCTACCGTCAGGTTTCCGTGTTTCTGGCGAAAAACAGGGCTTACCATTTGGTATCACCTTGTTTGCGCCAGCATTTCAAGATGCCGCTTTATTAGCGCTCGGAGATCGTTGGCAACGTCAGTTGGCATTACCGCTCGGTGCGACAGGACAGCCATTCCCATTGGAACAAATGGCGGTGATGTCGCCGGAGGTCAGCACGATCGATGTCTTGGTTTGTGGTGCACATTTGTCTGGCTTACCGCTGAATTGGCAACTCACCGATCGTCATGCACGCTTAAAACAGACCACGACGACCGCGAAGGCCTATCGCATGTATGCACTGGCAGGCGGGCCGCCATATCGTCCGGGGTTGATCCGTGATGATAAACAGGGCGCTGCGATTGCCGTTGAAGTCTGGTCGGTTTCATCAGAGCATTTTGGTTCGTTTGTCGCTGGTATTCCTGCACCATTAGGCATTGGCAAAGTAGAGTTAGCCGACGGTTCGTGGGTGAGTGGGTTTATCTGTGAGCCCTATGGCCTCGATGGTGCAACAGAAATTACCCAGCTGGGAAGTTGGCGGGCTTATCTGGCCAGTAAATAGCCCAGTAAGTAGCAAATTACAGATAAAAAGAAGGCACCCGAAGGTGCCTTTGTTTTCTAATCGTTCATCAGTGAGCATATTCACTGTCAGGATAATTGGCCGCTAGCATTTGTCGGGCATGCAGGGCGAGCTCCTTCAATTCCATCTTGTCATACGCTTGCACCATGATTTCCAGTGCCGGCTTGGTCATTTCGGTATCCGGATAATTTTCGATCAGGAACTTGGCGTGGTTGGCCGCCGATAACCAGGCCTCACGACGCATATAAAAGTCCGCAATGGCCAGATCGAATTTCGCTAAACGATTTTTCAGATAGACGGCACGGGCGCGGGCATCGCTGGCATACAAACTGTTTGGATAGTTTTTCAGCACAATTTTGAAATCATCAAACGCCTGACGTGCATAACTTGGATCACGATCGGAACGGTCAATACCAAATTTGTCATGGAAGAAATTATAATCTTCCTGCATGTTGGCTAAACCCCGCATGTAATAGACGTAATCCACATCTTTATGCGTCGGGTTCAGACGTAAAAAACGGTCAATATTGGCTATCGCCTGCGCGGTGTCTTCTTTTTTGTAATAGGCATAAATCAGCTGTAACTGAACCTGACTGGCATACGGACCAAACGGATAACGGGAATCCAGTGCTTCAAGAATATCCACTGCTTTATCATAATCGCCGTTGTGCAGCTTGGTTTGAGCCTGTTTATACAATACTTCCAGCGGTTCATCCGGCACTTTAGGTTTGTTGGATGAAGAGCAACCTGCCAGTAAAGACAGAGATAACAGCATTGCCGGGAACAAACGAACTACTTTTTGCATCGAAATTAGCTTCATATTGCCAAGGTATGTGAAGTATCCGTTATGCTCAGAGAAAAGAAAAGATAGAATGCAGCATTCTTGGCATCTGGCCACGTTTAAACTTACTGAGATCTGACATGAGTCAACCTATACACCTTACCGGCATCACCGAACCGCACCACGCAGGCAAGCGCCTCGACCAAGTGGTGGCGGAGCTGTTTGCTGATTATTCCCGTACCCGCCTGAAAGATTGGATACTGGCTGGCAAAGTGCTGCTGGATGGCAATGTGGTTTTATTGCCAAAAGAAAAGGTCATGGAAGGCCAGAGCATCGAGATTAATGCCGAGCTGGAAGATGATACGCGCTGGCAACCACAAGACATTGAGCTGAACATCGTTTATGAAGATGAACACCTGTTGGTGATCGATAAACCTGCGGGTTTAGTCGTGCATCCGGGGGCGGGTACTCCTGACGGCACCATCCTGAATGCGCTGTTGCATCGTTACCCTGATATTGCAGAGGTGCCGCGTGCCGGCATCGTGCATCGTCTGGATAAAGAAACCACCGGTCTGATGGTAGTGGCGAAAACCGTTCCCGCACAGATCCGTCTGGTTTATGCGTTGCAAAAACGTCGTATTACCCGTGAATACGAAGCCATTGTGGTGGGTCATATGACCGCAGGTGGCACGGTAGACGAACCCATCACTCGTCACTCGACGCAGCGTACCATGATGGCAGTGAATCCGATGGGTAAACCAGCGGTGACGCATTATCGGGTGGCTGAACGTTTCCGTGCGCATACCCGCTTACGTTGCCGTCTGGAAACAGGCAGAACACATCAGATCCGCGTGCACATGGCGCACATCAATCACGCGCTGGTCGGTGATCCGGTGTACGGTGGCCGTTTACGCCCGATCCGTAATGCATCGGTAGAGCTGAGTGACTATCTGCGTACCTTCCGCCGTCAGGCATTGCACGCCACCATGTTACGTCTTATTCACCCAATAACGGGCGAAGAGATGGAATGGCATTCACCAATTCCGCCTGACATGGTTGAGCTGGTGGAAGTGCTGCGCCTTGATTCGGCTGAACATCCGGATGACATCGTATGGATTTAATCCGACCTGAGTGGCCTGCGCCTGCCAATGTGCAGGCGGCTTTTACCACTCGGCAAGGTGGTGTCAGCCAAGGTGTATACCAAGGGCTGAATTTAGGTCTGCACGTCAGTGATGATCCGGCGTTAGTCATGCAAAATCGCCAGCTACTCACGCAACAGTTGGCATTGCCGGCTGCGCCGATCTGGTTGGAACAGGTGCATGGCACTGAGGTATTCAACGCCGCAGCGCCTTGCGCTATACCGCCACAAGCGGATGCCGCGGTGACTACGACAATCGGTTTGCCGCTGACCGTAATGACGGCCGATTGTCTACCCGTCTTGTTTTGCGATAAAGCTGGTACCGTGGTTGCAACTGCGCATGCTGGTTGGCGTGGTCTGTGTGCGGGCGTGCTGGAAAAAACCATTGCAGCGATGCAAGTGGCACCGGATGAAATTCTGGCCTGGATCGGCCCCGCGATTGGCCCAACTGCATTTGAAGTGGGTGACGAAGTGAAAGCGGCCTTTGTCGCGCACGTCCCCCAAGCAGCAGCGGCTTTTGTTGCTCATCAAGATAAATGGCTCGCTGATCTGTTTATGCTGGCTCGCCAACGTATTAGCACTGCCGGTATCAGTGCTATTTATGGCGGTAATCAGTGCACATTCAGTGATGCACAGCAGTTTTACTCCTACCGTCGCGACGGCCAGACCGGACGCATGGTGGGCTTGATCTGGTTAACGATTAAATCTTAATCGCTGCCTCTTGAAAGCAATTCTGGCACCCCCATCTTATACTCAAGAGTAATTGATCGATAAGCGATCACACTAAGAGATAAGAGGTACCGGGATGCGTTTAGATCGTCTCACCAGCAAATTTCAGGTTGCGATTTCCGATGCTCAGTCATTAGCACTGGGCAAGGATCACCAATTTATCGAGCCCCTTCATATTATGTTGGCGTTGCTGGACCAGCAGGGCGGCTCTATTCGTCCGTTATTAACGCTGGCCGGATGCAATGTCGATCCGCTACGCGCCAGACTTTCCCAGGAATTAGACCGACTGCCCAAAGTGAGCGGTGTGGATGGTGACATCCAGATCTCGCCACAACTGGGCCGCGTACTGAATATGTGCGACAAGCTGTCACAACAGCGGCAGGATCAATTCATCTCCTCAGAAATGTTTGTACTGGCCGCGCTGGATGATCGCGGCACGTTGGGTGACCTCCTGCGCCAAAACGGAGTTAACAAAGACAAACTGGAAAAAGCGATTGAAAAAGTCCGTGGCGGAGAAAAAGTGACTGATGCGGGCGCGGAAGAAAATCGTCAGGCACTCGGTAAATACACCATTGATCTGACCGAACGTGCCGAACAAGGCAAACTGGATCCGGTTATTGGGCGTGATGACGAAATTCGTCGCACCATTCAGGTTCTGCAACGTCGTACTAAAAACAATCCGGTTTTGATCGGCGAGCCAGGTGTGGGTAAAACGGCTATCGCTGAAGGCTTAGCGCAACGCATCATCAATGGTGAAGTGCCGGAAGGCCTGAAACACAAACGCGTGTTATCACTGGATATGGGCTCGTTGCTGGCGGGTGCGAAATATCGCGGTGAATTTGAAGAACGTCTGAAAGCCTTATTGAATGAACTGGCGAAACAGGAAGGCAATGTCATTCTGTTTATTGACGAACTGCACACCATGGTTGGTGCCGGTAAAGCCGAAGGTGCCATGGATGCCGGTAATATGCTGAAACCCGCGTTGGCGCGTGGTGAACTGCATTGTGTCGGTGCCACCACGCTGGATGAGTATCGTCAATATATAGAAAAAGATGCTGCGTTAGAGCGCCGCTTCCAGAAAGTATTGATTGAAGAGCCGTCGGTGGAAGACACCATCGCGATCTTGCGTGGGCTGAAAGAACGTTATGAACTGCATCATCATGTGCAGATCACCGATCCGGCGATTGTCGCTGCCGCGCTGCTTTCGCACCGCTACATCTCTGATCGTCAGCTCCCGGATAAAGCCATCGATCTGATTGACGAAGCGGCTTCCAGCATCCGTCTGCAAATGGATTCCAAACCAGAACAGCTGGACCGTTTGGAACGACGTATTGTGCAATTAAAGATGGAACAGCAAGCTTTAATGAAAGAACACGACGTTGCCAGTGTGCAACGACTGGCGATCATTAATCAGGAAATTGCTGAAAAAGATCGCGAATATAACGAGCTGGAAGAGATCTGGAAGGCAGAAAAAGCCGCTTTGGCGGGCACTCAGCATATTAAAGCCGAACTGGAACACGCCCGTCAGGATCTGGATGTTGCGCGTCGGGCCGGTGATTTAGCCAAGATGTCAGAACTGCATTATGGCCGCATCCCCGATCTGGAAAAACAACTCGATTTAGCTTCCCAAGCGGAAATGCAGGAGCAAAAACTGCTGCGTAACCGAGTGACCGATGCGGAAATTGCCGAGGTGCTGTCTCGCTGGACCGGCATTCCTGTCGCGCGCATGTTAGAAGGTGAACGCGAAAAACTGCTGCAGATGGAAGAAAAACTGCACCAGCGTGTCATTGGACAAGATGAAGCTGTGACTTCTGTCGCCAATGCTATCCGTCGTAGTCGCGCTGGTTTGTCCGATCCGATGCGTCCGATTGGTTCGTTTCTGTTCCTCGGCCCAACTGGGGTAGGTAAAACAGAATTGTGTAAAACCTTAGCCGAGTTCTTGTTTGATACCCAAGATGCCATGATCCGCATTGACATGTCTGAGTTTATGGAAAAACATTCCGTCGCACGTCTGGTCGGGGCTCCTCCGGGATATGTGGGTTATGAAGAGGGGGGTTATCTGACCGAAGCGGTGCGTCGTAAACCTTATTCTGTGATCCTGCTGGATGAGGTGGAAAAAGCGCATCCAGATGTGTTCAACATCTTATTACAGGTATTAGATGATGGCCGCTTAACTGATGGGCAAGGCCGCACGGTCGATTTTCGTAACACCGTGATCATCATGACCTCGAATTTAGGTTCTGATCTGATCCAAGAACATCATCAGATGATGGCGTACCAAGAAATGAAGACCATGCTGATGGATGTGCTGACGCGCAGCTTCCGTCCTGAGTTCCTGAACCGTATTGATGAAACGGTGGTATTCCATCCGTTAGGCATCGAACACATTCAATCGATTGCGAAGATCCAACTCGGTACGCTGATGAAACGTCTTGATGAGATGGGGTATAAAGTC
>NZ_OY781380.1 GCF_963676665.1 uncultured Tolumonas sp. | reverse complement strand
GCGGACTTTCTTGCCTTCGGCGGCTAAGGTGTTCGCTGCGTTTACTGCGAGGCTGACTTCCGAGCCAGTCGCCATAATGATAAGTTCTGGTGTGCCCTCACAATCTTTCAGGATGTAACCACCCTTCTCGACATCACTGACTTGTTGGCTGCTGCGTGGCTGTTGCGTCAGGTTTTGACGTGAGAATATCAGTGCACTCGGGCCATTCTGACGTTCAATCGCCGCCTTCCAGCTCACCGCTGATTCTACCTGGTCGCACGGACGCCAGGTTTCCATGTTCGGTGTTAAGCGTAAGCTCGCCAGTTGTTCCACTGGCTGATGGGTTGGGCCATCTTCGCCCAGACCAATCGAGTCGTGGGTATAGACAAAAATCGAGCGTTGTTTCATCAGCGCAGCCATACGCACCGCATTACGGGCGTATTCCATAAACATCAGGAAGGTGCCGCCGTAAGGGATAAAACCACCGTGCAGTGTCACGCCGTTCATAATCGCCGACATACCAAACTCACGCACACCATAGTGCATGTAGTTGCCCTGTGGGGTTTCAGGGGAAACGTCGAGTGCACTGGTGTGACGGGTCAGGTTGGATGGCGCTAAGTCCGCCGAACCACCGAGCAGTTCAGGTAAGATTTTCGCGTATTCGTTCAAGGCTTTCTGGCTGGCCTGACGGCTGGCGATGTTAGCAGGGTTAGCTTGCAGGTCAGCGATATACGCATTAGCTTTATCCGCCCAATCGGCAGTTAATGTGCCTGCGCTTCGGCGTAACAGCTCGGCGGCTTCTTGTGGGAACACTTCCTGATAAGCAGCGAACTGTTTGTTCCACTCCAACTGAACTTGTTGGCCTTTGGCTTTCGCATCCCACGCTTGATAGATGTCTTGTGGAATTTCAAACGGGGCATGGGGCCAGTTCAGGAACTCACGCACTTTAGTGACTTCATCTTTGCCCAGTGGCGCACCATGGCAATCGTGACTGCCGGATTTATTCGGTGAGCCATAACCGATGATGGTTTTACAGCAAATCAGCGTTGGTTGGGTGGTGTTGGCTTTGGCTTCGCGAATGGCGGCATCAAGTGCGCGCGGGTCATGACCATCGACCGCATCAATCACCTGCCAGCCGTAAGCACGGAAACGGGCAGGGGTATCGTCAGTAAACCAGCCATCGACATGGCCATCAATCGAGATGCCGTTGTCATCCCAAAACGCAATCAGCTTACCGAGTTCTAACGTGCCCGCTAACGAACAGACTTCGTGCGAGATGCCTTCCATCAAACAGCCGTCGCCCATAAAGGCGTAGGTGTAGTGGTCAACAATGTCATGCCCCGGTTTATTAAACTGCGCGGCCAAGGTTTTTTCAGCCAGTGCCATACCGACTGCATTGGCAATGCCCTGACCCAGCGGGCCGGTGGTGGTTTCCACTCCTGGTGCGTAACCGTATTCCGGGTGGCCCGGTGTTTTAGAGTGCAGTTGGCGGAACTGTTTTAATTCTGACAGCGGCAGGTCGTAACCCGTGAGATGCAGCAAGGAATACAGCAACATAGAACCGTGACCATTCGATAACACAAAGCGGTCGCGGTTTATCCACGCAGGGTCGGTGGGGTTGTGTTTTAAATGGTGACGCCACAACGTTTCAGCAATATCGGCCATGCCCATCGGGGCACCAGGGTGGCCGGAGTTGGCTTGCTGCACGGCATCAACGCTGAGCATACGCACAGCGTTAGCGAGGGTTTTGGGGTCTAAACTCATGAGCGGGGCTCCATTATTTTATTCAAAATAGAAACGAGTCTGGCGGATTAGCCAAAAGAGGGTAATGGGAACAAGGTCAACGACCCTCCGCGCCAAGGATGGCGCGGCGGAGTCCCCATGGATGGGTTTACGACGTGTCGGTGGCGTTGTTTCCATTGACCGACCATCCACCCGAAAAACGAAATCAAGCCAATCGTGTTGCCAGCAACTGCTCTAACTTCACCTGGTCAATAGCAAAGTTACGAATGCCTTCGGCCAACTTCTCGGTCGCCATGGCATCCTCATTGTGCTGCCAGCGGAACTCGGCTTCGGTCATGGCGGCAGGGCGGGCTAAACGCACGCCGTCATCTGCTAAATGACGTACCAATTCGCCGGAAGTTTCTTCCAATTCCTGCAACAAATTCGGGCTGATAGTCAGACGATCACAACCTGACAGCGCTAATACTTCATCGAGATTACGGAAGCTGGCCCCCATCACCACGGTGTCGTAGCCATGCTGTTTGTAATACTGATAAATGGCGCGCACAGACAGCACACCCGGGTCGGTTTCTGCGGTGTAGGTCTGACCGGTTTTGGCTTTGTACCAATCCAAAATGCGACCAACGAATGGTGAAATCAGATAAGCACCGGCTTCGGCACAGGCACGGGCCTGCGCAAAACTAAACAACAGGGTCAGGTTGCAGTTAATGCCTTCTTTTTCCAACTGTTCAGCGGCACGAATACCTTCCCACGTTGAGGCGATTTTAATCAGCACGCGAGAACGTGGAATGCCCTGATATTCATACAAGCCAATCAGCTTGCGGGCTTTTTCGATGGTAGCGGCAGTATCAAAAGAGAGACGCGCATCGACTTCGGTCGAGATGCGACCCGGTACGTGTTTAAGGACTTCGCAGCCAATCGCCACAATCAGACGGTCAGCGGCTTCTTCGACTTGCACGGCGATATCAGCCGAAAGTGGTTTAGCCCTGCGCAATCACGCTTTCCAGCAGCGGGGCATATTCCGGGCTGGAGACGGCTTTCAAAATCAGTGATGGATTAGTGGTCGCATCTTCCGGTGAATACAATTTAATGGCGGGTAACTCGCCCGTGTCGGCGACGACCGTAGTAACGGCACGTAATTGTTGTAACAAACTGCTCACGATAGCTCCTTGTCGCTCTGAAAGGCCATACCCTTTGTTCTTGAAGTTGCAGCTGCGTTGACGGCGTTCTTTCACCCTAATCACATAGTCTATCTATGCTCATGGGGATTCATTCTCTTGTCGCCTTGCTGCAACGCCAATTACTTTGGGGTATATGTCGAGGTTTATACAGAAGTTATACCCCCGTTGGGTAACGGGGGTGTTAAATTTATTTACAAAATTTGTAATAGACCTCATTCCAGAGAATTTCTTTCTTCAATTCAGGGATTGTGGTGTTTTCATCGATCAACAGGAATTCAATGCCTGCCATCTCAGCATAGATCCGCAGATATTCGGCATCCACCGCCTGACTAAACACGGAGTGGTGTGCTGCACCCGCTAAGATCCACGCTTCTGCGCCAACTTCCAGATTTGGTTTTGGTTCCCACAACGCACAAGCAACCGGCAATTTTGGCAGTGCGTGAGGCAGATCAACCACATCCAGATTGTTGACGACCAGACGGAAACGATTACCCATGTCGATCAGGCTGGCGTTAACCGCTTTACCGGCAGGGGCGGTGAACAGCAAACGTGCAGGCGGTGCTTTTTTTACCGATGCCCAAGTGTTGCACGTCGAGCACTGGTTTTTTGCTGGCAATCGATGGGCAAACTTCCAACATATGTGCGCCCAGCACCAGATTTTTACCGTCTTCCAAATGGTAAGTGTAGTCTTCCATGAATGACGTGCCGCCTGGCAGACCGTGTCCCATCACTTTCAATGTTCGGAGCAGTGCGGCGGTTTTCCAGTCACCTTCGCCACCGAAACCGTAACCTTGTATGCATCAGACGTTGGCAAGCCAAGCCCGGTAACTGGTGAATGCCATACAGATCTTCAAAGGTGGTCGTGAATGCGCCGAAATTACCTTGTTGCAGGAATTTCTTCATGCCCAGTTCCTGGCGCGCGGCTTCATACAGCGATTCGCGATAAGTGCTACCGACTTTCACGGCATCAGTCAGGGTATAAATGGTTTCATACTCATCTAACAATGCACTGATATCACCCGCTGAGACGTCATTGATCACTTTGACCAGATCGCCGACTGGGTGGTAATTCACCTGATAACCGAATTGAATTTGTGCTTCAACTTTGTCGCCTTCAGTCACAGCGACAATTACGCATGTTGTCGCCGAAACGAGCCACTTTCATCTGTTTACTGTCATAGACAGCGGCGGCAATACGCATCCAGCGGGCAATTTTTTCGTGTGCGGCTTTATCTTCCCAATAGCCAACCACAACGGTGCGAGGCAGACGCAGACGGGCGCCCATGAAACCGAATTCGCGACCACCATGTGCGGTCTGGTTCAGGTTCATGAAATCCATGTCGATCTCGCCCCATGGCAGATCTTTGTTGAACTGAGTATGGAATTGCAGCAGTGGTTTGTTCAGTTGTGTCAGCGCTGGGATCCACATTTTGGCTGGCGAGAAGGTGTGCATCCATACCATCACACCCACGCACTGTTGTGTGTGATTGGCATCGCGAGCAATGGCAGAGATTTCATCCAGCGTAGTGCCAGTTGGTTTCAGCACAATTTTCAGCGGTAGGCCGGCTTTTTCGTTCAGCTGATTGGTAATGATTTGGGGCGTGATCAGCCACTTGTTTCAGCGTTTCTGGGCCATACAAATGTTGGCTACCGACGACAAACCAAACTTCTAACTGTTTTAAAAATTCCATGATTCATTCCTCGTCTATTATTTGGCGGTTGATTGACCGTAATAAGCATTTTTACCGTGTTTGCGCTGGTAGTGTTTTTCCAGCATGTAATCGGGCAGCGCTGCCGCGTGCGGGTTTAACTGATGAGTGATCCACGCCATGCGGGCAACTTCTTCCAGCACGACAGCGTTGTGCACCGCATCATGGGCATCTTTACCCCAGCTAAACGGACCATGATTAGCGACCAGAATGCCGGGCATGGTTAGCGGTGGCGTATCGCGCAGCGTCTCGACAATCAGGTGACCGGTCAGACCTTCGTAGTCTTCGTGCACTTCTGATTCAGATAACAAGCGGGTGCAAGGCACATCGCCGTGGAAGTAATCAGCTTGCGTGGTGCCCTGAATGGGGATCGCGCGACGTGATTGCGCCCAAGCGGTGGCATGGGTGGAATGGGTATGCACCATGCCACCCAACTCTGGGTAGCGGCGGTACATCACCAGATGGGTTGGGGTATCGGAAGAAGGTCGCAGCGTTCCCTCAATACGGTTTCCCTCCAGATCCAATACCACCATGTCATCGACTTTCATGGTCTCGTAGCTGACGCCACTCGGTTTGATCACCACTAAACCGCGTTCGCGATCGATGGCGCTGACATTACCCCAGGTGAAGGTCACCAGGTCGTAACGGGGTAGATCGAGATTGGCTTCCAGCACTTGCTGTTTGAGTTGTTGCAGGCTCATGCTGATTTCCCCTCATTGTAGAGAGGCTCAGCGGCTTCGCCCCATTTCAGGTAACGTTGATAGAGCGTTTCGTATTCAGCGACTTTGTCAGCTTGAGGCTGATGTGTGCGTTCAACTGGGCTTGCCATGTTGTCTTGTGCGGCACTGATCGATGGGTAAATATCCGCAGCGACGGCAGCAAAAATTGCGGCACCTAATGCACAGCATTGATCAGACGCCACCACTTGGATCGGACGGTTCATCACATCGGCACAAACCTGCATTACGGTCGGGGATTTACGCGCAATGCCGCCTAATGCCATCACTTGTTCCACGGGCACATCCTGGCTGGTCATGCATTCCATGATGCTGCGTGCGCCAAAGGCGGTAGAAGCAATCAGTGCGCCGAATAAGTCCGGAGCATCGCTGCCGAGGTTAAGGCCAGTGATCGTACCTTTCAGACGTTGGTTGGCATTCGGTGTACGGCGGCCATTGAACCAGTCGAGCACGACTGGCAGATGGGCCAGATCGACCTGTTTGTCCCATGATTGGGTCAGTGAAGCCAGCATCTGTTGTTTGTAATTTTCCAGTGCGGTTTTCAGCTCAGGATAGGTTTTGGTGAGCTGATCCAGCGGCCAGCTCAGCAGGCGCTGATACCACGCATAGATATCACCGAAGGCCGATTGTCCGGCTTCCAAACCAATCATGCCCGGCACCACGCTGCCATCAACCTGACCACAGATGCCGGCAATTGCGCGGCGACCAATGGTGGCGTGATCCGCAATCAAAATATCGCACGTTGACGTGCCGATGACTTTTACCAGCGTATTCAGGCTGGCACCCGCACCCACGGCGCCCATATGGCAGTCGAATGCGCCACCGGCAATCATCACATCATCTGGCAGATGCAGGCGTTCCGCCATTCGGAGGTGATTTTTCCACCGGAATATCGGCAGTATAGGTTTCCGTAAACAGTGGGTAGTCGAGATCTTTTGGTCAGTAATGGGTCGAGGGCATTCAGGAAATCCGCCGCAGGCAAGCCACCCCATTCCGGGTTCCACAATGATTTGTGCCCGGCAGGAGCAACGACCACGTTTGATATTTTTCGGCGCCTGTGTGCCGCTCAACAGCGCTGGCACCCAGTCACACAATTCGATCCAGTTACAGGCGGCTTCACGCACGGCGGCATCGGCGCGGGAAACGTGCAGAATTTTGGCCCAAAACCATTCAGAAGAGTAAATGCCACCAATGTAGCGACTGTAATCAGTGAACTTACCGCTATGACATAACGCGGTAATGGTTTCCGCTTCGGCAATCGCGGTGTGGTCTTTCCACAGTACAAACATGGCGTTCGGGTTTTTCGCAAACTCATCACGCAGTGCCAGCACATTACCATCGGCATCAATAGGGGCTGGCGTTGAGCCGGTGGTGTCGACACCAATGCCGCGGATCGCAGATCGCTGCGCAGGTTCTAATAACGACACACTTGTTGTACGGCTTTTTCCATCGATTCGATGTAGTCGAGTGGGTGGTGGCGGAATTGATTATTGATCGCGTCGCAAAACTTGCCTTCGCTCCAGCGTGGGTAATAGACCACGTGGGTGGCCAGCTCGGCGCCGTCCCGGCATCGCACGGCTAATGCCCGCACGGAGTCGCTGCCGAAGTCGAGACCGATGACGATGTGCTCAGACATGGTGTTCTCCTGAAAAAATAGAATGAATGGAATCCTGTGATGGAAACCATAGGAGATGTTGGCAACGAGCAGTTAGTAATTGCCTGCTGAAAATATGGACATATTTGCTGTCTGATTGGTTTATGGAAGGCAGTTCAAAATTTCGATATATGACTAAATTGCTAAAGATATAGACGAAATAGCTACAATTTTTCTGCGTGATCCAGGTCTCTAAATTTCCCTGAGAAAACGATTACAAACTAATAGCGTTCAATCAACGAAGTCGATAAACAACTGTTTTAGCTTGCTGTTTTTCAGGTTGATGCCAACACACACAATTGAAGCATCAAATAATTGAATTTAACGACACAACAGCTGGAGACAACACCATGAATAAAATGGTTAAAAATCTAATCACTGCAGGTTTAGCACTTGGTATAGCTAATTCTGCTTTTGCTGCAGAGAAGCTGAAGTTGGGGATATCTGGTTAAACAACCAGAAGAACCATGGTTCCAGACTGAATGGGCCTTTGCAGACAAAGCTGGTCAGGATCTGAATTTCGATGTCATTAAGATCGCAGTACCAGACGGTGAGAAGACGCTGAATGCGATTGACAGCCTGGCGGCTAACGGTGCGAAAGGTTTTGTCATCTGCACACCAGATCCAAAATTAGGCCCGGCATCATGGCGAAGGCAAAAAGCATGGATCTGAAAGTCATCACGGTTGATGACCAGTTTGTGAATGCCAAAGGCAATCCAATGACCGATGTTCCGTTGGTGATGATGGCAGCCACCAAAATTGGTGAACGCCAAGGTCAGGAACTTTACAAAGAAATGACCGCCCGTAAATGGGATGTCAAAGAAACCGGCGTATTAGCTATCACTGCCAATGAATTAGACACCGCTCGTCGCCGTGTTGAAGGTTCAATCAGCGCATTGAAAGCAGCCAGTTTCCCGAAGCGCAGATTTACAGCGTACCAACGAAAGCGAACGACATTCCAGGCGCACTGGATGCTGCCAACTCCATGCTGGTACAACATCCAAATGTGAAAAACTGGCTGATCGTGGGTATGAACGACAACACCGTTTTAGGTGGT
>NZ_OY781379.1 GCF_963676665.1 uncultured Tolumonas sp. | reverse complement strand
GCCTTTTGAAATGTCGATCTGACGTAATTCACCTGCCCATGGATATAAATCACCAAAAAGGGCTTTATGGATCGTACAAAAATAGTTCAGATCATAAGGCGGAAGTGCAAACTCAATTTGATTAGCGCATAGGGATGAAATATCGCGTTCTGCTTCTTCGAGTAATGCCTCATCATGAATATTCAGGGAATTGATGAGAATGTCGGAATTGGGGTAACAGTATGGATCTTGGCCTGTGCCGTACTTATCTCTGCTCATTGTGACACTTGGGATTTGTACTTGCTGATAATGCTTTCTTTTGTCATAGAGTGTTCAGTCTCGATTGGCTTGAGACCTTCGAGTCGAAGACTTGCTGCATAGTTTCGAGCACGAATTTTCGCCGCAAATGCTTGTTTTTCTTCTAAGGATTGTTTGTTCATAGCTATCACCAAAAAAGATCACAGACTGATTATAAACATACCCATCGATGCAGGCTACTAAGAAGGACATAACTTCGTTTTATGCGGTGGCACGTAGTGCCATCCGACATTAAAATTTTGTTAGGTATGAACAAAGAAAAAGCAGTTTATTATCAACCGAAATGCTGGCTAACTGGTGCCACGGACTTTCAGTTTTCACTGCGTCTAATTTAAACAACCGCTCGGAATTACTCGCCGACAGAGTTGAATCAACGAAATCTGTTGAGACATCGACAGACTTATTCAGCGAACGGGGAGTGGCTGCCAAAAAAACTGCGCCCCGATGATGAGCCGCTTTAGGCGTACACACTGGCGGCGCCGATGGTTGCCGAAACGTAACCAGTGCAGGCTTTCAGTTTGCCAAATTACGTGAATTCATGTGTTGCGCGAGGCAACCCACGCTCAGGAAGTGAGCCGCAAACACCACTGGGCTATCCGATTAGCCGCTTTAAGGCTTGAGTTCATCGCAAAAACGGAATCTGTTTTTATTACCTAACTTCGATTTAAGTGGCGGCACGTAGTGACGTCCAACTTTAAATTTTTGTTAGGTATGAACAAAGAAAAAGTGATTTAAAATCAACAATAAAGTTGGCTAACTGGTGCCACGGGCTTTCAGTTTTCGCTGTGCCTGCCACAAACAACCGCTCGGATGACTCGCTGACAGTGTTGAACCAACGAAATCTGCTGAATTCTCAAATTGCTCATTTAATGAGCGGGCAGTGGTTACTAAAGAAACCGAGCCTCGATGATGAGCCGCTTTAGGCGTACACACTGACGGCGCCGATGGTTGCCGAAACGTAACCAGTGCAGGCTGTCAGTTTGCCACCACACGTGAATTCATGTGTTGCGCGAGGCAACCCACGCTCAGGAAGTGAGCCGCAAACACCACAGGACTATCCGACTAGCCGCTTTAAGGCTCGAATTCATCGCAAAAACGGAATCTGTTTTTATTACCTAACTTCAAATTATGGGGCCACGAAGTGGTCCCACATTAATTTTTTGTTATGTGATTTTTACAGTTTTCTGCCAAGGCGTTTTCGATCTGCCGTTTTTCCCAAGCAGGGCTAAAGAAATGAAACACTTCAAACACATTTAATCCATGTGATAAAACACCAATGCCCCAGCCAAGCATCGGCCACCAAGCCCAAATATAGCTACGGTCGGTAGTGAAATTGATGATAAACAAGATAGAAATAACAACGACATATTTTATGACGTGAGAATAAAACCCTTTAATGTCTCGCACATATTCAATTGCTTTCTGTTCTGTCTCATCAAGTTGAGTTGTCTGATTTTCTTGAGTCATGTCATTCTCCATTTGTAGTTCAGTGACATGAACATCAAAAACAGCCGCCAGTGATTTTAATGAATCAAGACCTGGAGTTTGACCGCGTTCAATTCGCTGAATAGTACGAATGCTTAGGCCACTCAGTTGAGCGAGTTGATCTTGAGACCAACCACGTTGAAGTCTTAATTTACGAACAATCATTGTTATCCCTCTGTCTCTGGTGTTCGACTGAAACTATGAGACAAAACAAGAAGCTGGTGTGACGACATCTCTACGACACGAACATGACAAACTAAGTAAATCAGATAGTTATAATATGAAATTGCTTTTTACCTGGTTGCGCTGGCACACAAATACTGAATCAACTAATCACATAACTTTTAGCTAAACGGCGGCACGTAGTGCCGTCCAGTGAACGAAGTGAACGGGTTTGAGCGCCTTGTTAACCTGCTTTAAGGACTCAACAAAAGTTGATTTCTTCTTGAATTGATAAAATTATTCGTAATGCGTCCACATACGCATAACCTTCACCGTTTTTTCAACTTCAAAAACTTCATAAACCAATCGGTGTTGAATATTGATGCGTCTTGAAAGAGAACCCTGTAAATCGCCAACCAGTTTTTCATAGGGTGGGGGATTCTGATAGGGGTTATTTTCGAGCACTTTTAGTAATGCTTGGGCTTTCTCTTTTAAACTCGCCGCGGCCAGTTTTTTCGCATCTTTTTGAGCTTGTTTCGTATAAACCAGTTGCCAGCTCACCAATCCAGCTCCTTGGAACAGGAATCAATCGATTCGTTCATGCCTTCTTTGATGGATTCACGCATGCCAGGGACAGAAAGCAGATAAAGCGTTTCTTGAATTGATTCCCAGTCATCGGAAGAAATCAAAATGGCACTGGCTCGTTTGCCGGAAATAGTAATAGGCTGATGAGATTCCGCTGTTTGGTCGATAAGACGATAGAGATTCGTTCTAGCCTCAGTTGCAGTTAAAGTTTGCATTATATTACCTCCGAGATAGCAGAAGGTAATCGTACGTCATATCGTACATATTGCAAGTGGATTTATACGCTGCACTTAAGCAGGTTAACTTCTAATTAAACGGCGGCACGTAGTGCCGTCCAGTGAACGAAGTGAACGTGTTTGAATTATTTGTTAGGTTTTGCCGGTCGCAATTAAAATTGCTATTTAGAAAAAATGGCATAGTGAAAATTAGGTTTGCTCTGGCTTCACTTTATTTAGTTTATACTGAATTTGATATTAAGTTTTTGCATAAAAACACCCGATAACAAAAAATATTGCGCAGATAAAACCCGAAAGAAGCCAGTGATAAACGGTAGCATTTTGAACAATGAAGCGCAGTGACATTTGTGGATGTTGATTGCTGTAATGGACAATTCTTCGGTGTTTTGAGTGGTGAATTGCCACAGCCATATCAATGACTAGAACCAAAACTAAAGTGCAACAAAGAGCTGCCGATGCTAGTGCTGCGATTAAAGTTTGCTCAAGCCAACTCAAGTCTTTGAGGCCAAACCACTCAGGGTGCTCTCTGAGCGATGAAAAAGTAAGCCACGCAGTGCCTGGAAGTATTAAAAGTATCGCTTTTGAAAGCAACGTTGGTATATAGCGTGATATCCCTTTTACTTCGGAATTCGCAAAATCATCTTGATTACTCATCTACAAATCCTTGTATAAAAACCTAACTTCTAATTAAACGGCGGCACGCAGTGCCGTCCAGTGAACGAAGTGAACGTGTTTGAATTATTTGTTAGGTATGAACAAAGAAAAAACCTTTCATTATCAACCATAAAGCTGACTAATTGGTGCCACAGACTTTCAATTTTCACTGCGCCAGCTTCAAAAAAACGCGCCTCGATGATGAGCCGCTTTAGGCGTACACACTGGCGGAGTTGATGGTTGCCGAAACGTAACCAGTGCAGGCTTTCAGTTTGCCACCACACGTGAATTCATGTGTTGCGCGAGGCAACCCACGCTCAGGAAGTGAGCCGCAAACACCACTGGACTATCCGATTAGCCGCTCTAGGGCTCAAATTCGCCGCAAAAACGGAATTAGTTTTTATTACCTAACTTCTAATTAAACGGCGGCACGCAGTGCCGTCCAGTGAACGAAGTGAACGGGTTTGAATTATTTGTTAGGTATGAACAAAGAAAAAAACGTTCATTATCAACCATAAAGCTGGCTAATTGGTGCCACAGACTTTCAATTTTCACTGTGGCAGCTTCAAACAACCGCGCCTGATGATGAACCGCTTTAGGCGTACACACTGACGGCGTTGATGGTTGCCGAAACGTAACCAGTGCAGGCTGTTAGTTTACCGAATTAGCGTGAATTCATGTGTTGCGCGAGGCAACCCACGCTCAGGAAGTGAGCTGCAAACACCACTGGGCTATCCGACTAGCCGCTTTAAGGCTCGAATTCATCGCAAAAACGGAATTTGTTTTTATTACCTAACTTCGATTTAAGTGGCAGCACGTAGTGCTGTCCAACTTTAAATTTTTGTATGGGAAACTAACTCTGCTTTTGGGTAATGTGAGACCCAGGCTTTAGCTGCAACTAAAGCTTTCTATGTGATAGTTCGATTAAGTACTGGCTCCTCAGTTGAGAGACCGATAACAAACAAGAACGTCACATAGGACTCCAAGCGTAAACCTCGAATAGTCGACTGGGTCTCGAACCCGCATTTCGCAAACAAGAGTTAGCCTATAATGAATACAGATACACATCAAAACATAAATGTTGGTGTTGATACCGGCAAGTCACAACTGGATATTTTTATTCGCCCCCTCGAGATATTTTTTAGCGTATCCAATGACGAGAAAGGGATCAAAGAAGCTATTAAAACGATTAAAACGCATCATCCTCAGCGGATCGTTATTGAAGCGACAGGGCGCTTGGAAATGCCGTTTATATTGGCTTGCGCAGAAGCCAAATTACCGTTTGTGATCGCTAATCCTCGGCACATCAAACGCTTCGCCGGGGCCATAGGGCGGCGAGCGAAGACGGATAAACTCGATGCGCAGCTGATTGCTCATTACAGTGAAGCCATCAAACCAAAGCTCGCGGAGCTAAAGCCAGAAAATATGCGATTAATGAGTGAGTTAGTTGCTCGGAGGCGGCAACTTCTGACCATGCAAACCATGGAGAAGAATCGCCTCCAATCACTCCCCAAGCATATTGCGGCCACGATTAAGCCAGTCCTGACAGTGTTTAAAAATCAACTAGAAAAGACAGAACAAAAGATCCGAAAACTGATCGAAGACAACCCAGAGTATCAAAGCAAAAATAGGATACTCCAGAGCGTTCCGGGCATTGGGCATATTGCGGCCGCGTCGATTATTAGTAACGTACCAGAGCTGGGCTATATCAACCATAAACAGGCAGCGGCGCTCATTGGAGTAGCTCCGATAAATAGAGAAAGCGGGTGCTATAAAGGCAAAAGAGTGACCCAAGGTGGGCGAGCCCAAGTTCGTACAGTTTTATACATGGCGATGATGTCAGCCATGCAGTGTAACCCGATATTTAAAGCGACGTATGCCCGGTTATTGGCAGCAGGGAAGCCGAAAAAAGTGGCGATAATTGCCTGTGTCCGGAAGATGGTCGTGATCTTAAATTCGATGTTACGCGATGGCGTCATGTGGGACGAAAATAGAACTAAAAATTAGCTGTTGACGCCATAGTCGTTTGTTAGGTATGAACAAAGAAAAAGTGATTTAAAATCAACAATAAAGTTGGCTAACTGGTGCCACGGACTTTCAGTTTTCGCTGTGCCAGCCACAAACAACCGCTCGGATGACTCGCCGACAGTGTTGAATCAACGAAATCTGCGGAAACATCGACAGACTTATTCAGCGAACGGGGAGTGGTCGCCAAAAAAACTGCGCCCTGATGATGAACCGCTTTAGGTGTACACACTGACGGCGTTGATGGTTGCCGAAACGTAACCAGTGCAGACTTTCAGCTTGCCACCACACGTGAATTCATGTGTTGCGCGAGGCAACCCACGCTCAGGAAGTGAGCCGCAAACACCACTGGGCTATCCGACTAGCCGCTTTAAGGCTTGAATTCACCGCCACAATGAAGCCGTTTTTTATTACCTAACGTCCAATTAAACGGCGGCACGGAGTGCCGTCCAGTGAGCAAAGCGAACGGGTTTGAATTGTTTGTTGTGCAAAGCGACAGGGCGCGGAGTTGATGATGAATGACACCGAGCTAGCTAGTGGTGTCACGCAGCCCAAATTCAACGTTGAAATCGCCATTTACTCTAACTCAAACAGAATTCACTGTGGTTGAATGTTTCACAGTGGTGAATTAGCGAGCCTTAGCTGCACACAAATTACACACTGAGAGACTTGGCGGTTGCCGGAGACATAGCCCGCGCGGTAATGAATATTTGGCACACACTTGAATGGCCTGTGTTATGCGAAGGCAACCACTCACGGAAAGTGAGCGCGTCCAACCACTGAAATTGGCATTACAGCGCTTAGCTTTTTCAGCAGGGCTGGAATTGACCAAATTAAATCACCATTTAATTCCGCACAACTTCTAATTAAACGGCGGCACGCAGTGCCGTCCAGTGAACGAAGTGAACGTGTTTGAATTATTTGTTATGCGCTTTTGCTCTTGATGTAAGTAAGGCTGTTGATGTCTGGCATAAATGAAAAAAAAGCTACCGCACCGACTATCGACGTGCCGCAGGGCGAAATCATGAAGACCCGCAGCCCGTAAGGATTTGCGAGAGGTACTCATTATTCCGACCCGCTCGTTTTTGTTTCCGTTTAATACCCGCTTTAAATGTTTTGTCCGCTGTCAGTAAGTTCATGGCTATGTGTCGACATACGGCGAGATTTGCACCCGCTTCACCCCGAACAATTTGGCATTCATCTTCTCGCATTCCGACATCCAAACGCCAGTGTAATTGGTTCTCGATCGACCAATGCGCTCGGGTGGCTTCTAATAATTCTTTGGCAGTTAACTTTGCGGAGCTGATGTAATAGCGAAGGACAATTGATTCTGCGCGTACAGGCGCAGCGCCCTCCTGTCGGTTAACGCCGACGATGCCTATCGTGGTCAATTCTGGCCAGTCATAGGCCAGATCACCTAAGGGCGTTAAATCATGGCTGACAATGCAGAAACGGGTTTCTTCCCGACCATGCCCTTTTTCCTGCGTACTGTAACTGTCGTACAATTTTCCCATCCACATCGCAGGGGAATACCAGTTATCAAATGCATCAGCCAGTTTTCCCTGATTTCCTTTCACCGCTAGTAAATAGTCCGCTTTCTTTTTAATGATTTCCTGTGCAATTTTATGCTGACATCCCATGGCGTCTAGTGTCACTAAACAACCTTTTAATTCAAGCAGTTGCAGTAGTTCAGGAACAGCAGTGATCTCATTGGATTTAGTGGCTGTTTTTACTTGCCCTAAGACCATACTATTCTGAGCACTGAACGCACTGACCATGTGGATAACGTTATCACGTTTGGATTTATCATAAGTGGCGCGTAGCGATTTACCATCAATGGCAACAACGGAACCAGCCGTCAGGTTATGACAATTTTTCATCCACTGACAAAATAGCGTCTGTAGCTGTTTTCCTGAAATCATCCCCATGACACGTGCAATGGTGTGATGAGAAGGACAGCCATTTTCAAAATCACCGTATAAACGTAACCAATCCAGATGATCTTCACCGAAATCGGCAATTTCTTCCCAGCCTTCAGCGCCACCAATAATGGCGGTGATAGTCAGAAAAAGAATATCAGCCAGGGTATAGCTGGTTTTCCAAGATTGACGGTAGTCATGAATAATAGATATTTGCTCCAAAAGGCTGAGTCCGTTCATAGTGAGTTATCCGGCAAAAGAAAGGATAAGATCACAGGGGGATAGGATCGTCAAATTGATCGAAAAAATAGTTTCAGAATTTAGAGAATTACGGTAAAAATAAGATCAGAATTTTAAAATTCAATCCTTTCTCAAAGCCTTATCTCATGCGGGCTTTCATGCTTTTGCCCTGCGACGTGCCGGATGCCAAAACCACAGTATGTGCAAGGAGATGCTCATAGGTTAATGATGCCGAATGGCGCTTTTGTTGGCAAATGAAACCAGACACTAATGCTAATAAATCAGCAAGAAGGCTATGCGTTAATGCGAACATCAGAAAACCAAACCGCTTGCCAACGCGCAATTTTTTCAGCGGTGGAGAGTTTCTTGGGAGACGCAGAACAGGTATCACCAAAACCAGCCTCTTTGATGATATTCGCATTGATGGTGGCGTAAATATTTTGAGCTTGTTGAAAAGACACACCGACTAACACGCCACATTGACGACAAAAGAGAAAATCAGCAGTACCACTGCCTTGATGATAACGGCCTAACAAAGAGGGTTCACTCACAGAAATAGTGAGTTTACCTTGAGGGTCAGAAATGTAAGCTGCGCCATGCTCACGGCAGAAATCGCAATCACATGCGCGAGGATTAAATGTTGAGGGTGGGGAAGTCAGTTCAATTTCGGCAGTGATATTGCCGCAATGACAGCGACCTTTCAGTTTACATACAGACATGAATCATCCTTGAAAAAGCTGGAATTCAACACCGATAATTAATAGAAAAACCAAAAGCATAACTTTTAATTATGGGGCCACGAAGTGGTCCCACATTAATTTTTTGTTATGTGTTTGCTTATAGCTCGTTTTTCACGAGTGTAATTTGTTCTATAAAGCATATGGTTTAACTTATTAAGAACATAAAATATTTTTGAACCATCTGAAATAATTGCCTTTAAATCTTGGACGTTTTCACATGTAACGCAAAGAGCACCAAAATCATGTGAATCATCGACACTTTTAATTGAGGATAATTTTTCTATGATTCTTTTTATGCTTTTATTGCCATAGTCACTAAGACTATTAGAATCAAAAAATTTACATTCATATTTATCGAATAGTGATATTAAGAGCACCCACCATTCATCATTTTGAGCATGTATAGCATTTATATTGTTGAATGTTGATGTAAGCGAAAAGCAATTAGGATGAATACAGAACTCGATAGATGTACCAAATTGATTTGATTTACTAATGCATAGTTGAGATGTATCACTGTTTGGTTCAATCAACATTTCACTTATTATATAATCACCAGATTTTATTTTCGAATTATCTATGATTTCACTCAGTACATCTTCAATTAAGAATTGCATTTCTCTTGAAAGATCATTGATTGGGTGATCTGACTGTAATTCATCAAAAAGATAGCTATCTTTTTCTGGTAGATTTTTAACCCAACAGCCAAATGTTTCATCCCATCTTTGAAATAAAGTCACAACGATCTCCTAAACACATAACTTCGACTTATGGGGCGGTTGAAAACCGTCCCACATTAAGTTTTTGTTAACCAGCCACTTTATTGTCAGCAATCAACTTTGCTGATACAAGTTGATTAAGTTTTTCAATGCGCCAGTATGCTTTTTTTGACATATCAAGATCCCATGATATTTGCTTGCGTATTTCTGCATGAAGATGAATGCCATTCCTTAGGTTATAAATGGTTATGACTTCATTTTTCAATTCTTCATCAAGTAAGCCTAATTGATACGCAGCATCAGCTTTTTCATCAAATCTTATTTTTGTAAGTTCACGTTTTTTATTGCCTATATAATAGGTTTTAATTTCTTTTTCCTCATGAACTAATGCTTTTGAAATCTTATCTTTTTTATGCTCAGGTATGCATATTTCTATTGGTGCAGTAATATTTTTTAGGTCTATCACTATCTGCTCATCACCGTATAACTCAAATAATATATAATGCAATACGGCTTCATATATATTTGCATACATAATGACCTGTAATCGTACTTGAGCTTCTAATAGCTCATCTACTGCTGACATACCTTGAAAAAATTTATAGATATATCTAAATAACTGATCCTAATTGTGCTCCACCTATTTATTCTGTGTTGCTGTTGCAAACGAGCTGACATGATCCAAAAAATACTTAACCTTTCTCAATAATTCCCACATCGCCCGACATCGGTGGTTTCTGGTGACCATCTCGTGCATTGAGCGCCAGAGTAGTTCAATTCGATTGACCCAAGGCGAGTAAACAGGTTGAAACAATAGCTCAAATTTTGGATTGTTCTTGAGCCATCTCTGCGTTTTTTGGCTTTTGTGGATCACGTAATTATCAAGGACCAGAATAATTTTCTTCGCTCGACGGTAATGCCGTTTCAGCTTTTCCAGTAGTTGTATAAATAGATCTGAATCTTTACTCAGTCCAGTGGTGTAAATCACCTTGCCCGTCTGACTATTGAGTGCACCAGCAACATAATGTTTTTCGTTTTTCCCTGGCGTGGGAATGCGTTTTTGTTGATGACGACGCATCCAATCCGCACCAATTTTAGGATTCAGGTCGATATCTGCTTCATCAACATAAAAAACCGGTTCGTCCATGGAATGACTTTGTAATGCATTGTTTATTAATGCCATTTTCTCATCTCGGTGCGGGTCTCGAATATGGAGTGTCGGTGCAGCTCTGCGCCAGACAATGCCCATTTTAGGTAGCCAGCGACGAATGGTCGAAGCCGCAATGTTGAGTTCAGGGCACAGACGATGAATAAGCGATGCAAAAAATTCTGAACTCCAACGTGAGCGTTGATAACCAAAATCTTCAGGCGAAAACTGAATAAGCAGCTCAATGATGAGTCGGATCTGTTGGTATGGCAAAGAACAAAATCGCCCGCGCTGTTTACTTTCGAGGCCATGAATGCCGCATTCTTGATACCAACTGAGCCAGCGCTGAATTGACGAACGAGCCGCAGCGGTTAGTTGATGAACAGTGGAAACAGTATGCCCTTGATGCAACATTAAGATGGCGGTCAGGCGCCGGGCATGTTCTTTATCGTTGGTTTTATGAATGATTTTTTCGATGCGTCTGCGTTCGGCACAAGATAAAACTGGTAACATAGCGCTAACTCGGTTTTGGGCGGTTGTTTAGTTTGGCGACGATATGATCGCATAACTAAAACCGAGTTACTCCTACCAAGTGATCTACATTTCGGAACAGTTATTTAGCTATGTAAAACTCTTTCGTTATGCGTTGGCGTAATTCTTCATCAAGAATATAGTTGAAGGTTTTTTCTATATCAGACTTAGTAATAATATGTCCTTCAACATAGTTGCTAATATATTCTTTTACTTGATCTTCAAAACCCATCAGAACTCCTAATGGCTGGTTAACTTCGATTTAAGTGGCGGCACGTAGTGACGTCCAACTTTAAATTTTTGTTAGGTATGAACAAAGAAAAAGTCATTTATTAACCACCACAAAACTGGCTAAGTGGTGCCACAGGTTTCAATGTTGCAACTGCGCCAGCTTTAAACAACCGTTCGGAATTACTCGCCGACAAGATTGATGCAGCGAAATTTGCTGAATATTCAAATATATTCATTTAACGAACGAGCAGTGGGCGCAAATACCAATGCGGCTAAACGATGAGCCGCTTCAGGAACACACACCAGCAAGTTTGATAGTTGCCGTAGCCGCGGCCCGTGCAGATTTGCCGCCGACATTTTATTCGAACGCATGTGTTGCGCGGAGGCAACATTCACGGAAGTTAAACCGTAAATAACGTTGAACCCGCAGCACCAGCCGCTTTAAGGCTTGAATTTACCACAAGCAATTAATCAGCTTTTATTACCTAACTTCGAATTATGGGGCCACGAAGTGGTCCCACATTAATTTTTTGTTAAGTCGTTTTAGTGATAGTTGAAACTCAAATTTTTAAGAATTGATGCTGTATCTATCACTGAAATTTCACCCACAGGAGTAATTAAGTTTTGCCACATCCAATTATGGTGCTCAACTATTACCTCAGCTTTGAGATGTGGACGATCAGCTGTTGTATGACCATCAGATGCGACAATAACGGATAGGTCATGACTGACGGCGGATCTGATAGTTGTATCAACACAAAAGTCAGTCGCTGAACCACAAAATATCACTTTTGATGGATTTAAGGATTCAATAACGTTGGCCAACTCAGTTTCATAAAATGAATCGCAAATCGTTTTTTGAATGAAAATATCAGAATTATCTTGATCAATTTCATCAAGAATTTGCCAGCCTGAACTGTAAGGTTGTAAATTTTCAGATTCATCACCATTGTGTTGAACGTGAATGATTTTGCCACCAGAAGTTCGAATAGCATCACTTAGCATATTTATATTAGCAATTACGGACTCTTTATTGAGGCGAGGAATATCAAATAATGCTTTTTGCATATCAATAATGATTAATATATTCATTAATTACTCTCGAACTTGCGAAACGACTTAACTTCTAATTGTGGGGCAGCGTAGCTGTCCCACACAAATTATTTGTTAGCTTTCTGAATTGAAATCGTCGTCATAGTTTTTTTAATTTAACCAAAATTTCCATTTCAATATATCCGTCCTGTCTTACATCATTCAGGTAATGTTCAAGCATTGGGAAATTGTCTGGTTCAAAACCACTTTGGGGAAACCAATCGGAATAAATTCCTAATTGAGCTTTTATTGTGTCCTCTGGTTTACCTTTGAAATACAGTACAGCGTATTTCCCTTTTGGAATTTTTGATAATGAAAATGGCGATTTAACTTGCACAGTTTCATCAATCACAATTGATGCTTCATAGCGGCATTTATCAATTGGTGTAACAGTTGGATTGTCAAAGCAAAAAGCAAAGCGCTGTTGGGTATTAGTTTGAATACCATTTGCTATGGCCCATTGAATCAATCTATCCCATGCATTAAAGATGGCTTCTGGCTGGTAACCAGCGTCAGATGGCAATGTGCATACCTGTTGTTCTTCGAGATCTTTTATCTCAACATTCATATTTGTATCTCCTGTAAAGATCACATTATTTATGATGTGATTAGGATACAAATCGACGGGATTGAAATCTTTTCCATACTTGCTAAAAACTTTTCCAATCTTGCTATCTTTGATTTTTTTTGGATTTCTAATTTCAGATGGAGTAAAGCCAAAATGAATTTTGACAGCTTTAGAGAAATTTGCATTTGAAGAGAAACCACATGCTAAGGCAATTTCTGTGATAGAAGTTTTAGGCTTGAAAACTAGCATGTTGATTGCTTTTTCGATTCTCCTACGTGCTATGTAATCATTCACCGTTTCACCAACAATAGCTCTAAAAATGCGATGAAAATGAAATTCAGAAAAATAGCTAACTTTGGCAACATCACTGAGTGATAATTTTTTATCAATGTTATCTTCAATAAACCGGATTGTCCGATTAACACGCTCTTTATATTCTGAATTCATAATGATTACTGTGATGTTTATAAACTAACTAAGAAAGCTAACTTTTACTTAAATGGCGGCACGGAGTGCCGTCCAGTTTCAAGTTTTTGTTATGCTATTATTTGCTTTTTCGCGTGCTATTTTCATTAGCCCGCCAACAGTTTTTCTAAAGGTGTTCGTTTGAAAGATAGATTTCAATAGGCTAATTAATTCTTTATCGCTGTTAAGTGTAACAATATAGTTATCATAAAAATCGGTTTCCGTAATACCTAATTCATTTGCAATTTCGGAATCGTCAATAGTAATGGTGACTGGATAAATGGTAACGTCGTAGCCAAAATCGAGCAGTGTGAAGGAGTAATTAATTAAAATATTGCTGATTAATTTAAGTCTAAACTGAAAAGTAGAGTTAATGCCGCCGATTCGTGAATCGTTTTTTATCTGTAGAAGGATAAGTGATGCTAATCCGTCAGTTGCTGTGTCAAACCCATTAGTTAAATTCAAAATGGTTTTTTCGGGGAACTCAACTTGAGGCTCATCGAATTGAAAAATATTGTCTTCCATTTTTATTCCTCATTTAATGCTAATTCACACTTTATTGGTAGATGGTCTGATAGGCTTGGTTTATTATTTTTAT
Source organism: uncultured Tolumonas sp. (assembly GCF_963676665.1). Lineage (NCBI taxonomy): Bacteria > Pseudomonadati > Pseudomonadota > Gammaproteobacteria > Aeromonadales > Aeromonadaceae > Tolumonas > uncultured Tolumonas sp. The sequence continues at coordinate 804 of NZ_OY781379.1, read as the reverse complement.
TTGTAAATTTGTACTGTGTTGTATTGGTTATTATAGATAAAGAATCAAAAGAAAACTTTTCTATGAGGCTTGGCCTAATAATCACTTGATCAAGAAAATGCCATGATACAACATCTTCACCGGTTCTTGCATACTTATGGGTTCCAGGAAAATCCTTATTTGATGAATATAGTGTCCACATTGGGTTGTAGAACAGACGATTAGATTCACCACTACAGGTGATGGTATCTCTTTGGCTACAATCAATCCCGTTGCTGGCACCCATTCCATAGAATGAGATCATTGGTGTCTCAAATGGATCTACATTGAAGTCGCCCATTATTATGCTATCTGAAATACAGTGGTTTGCTTCTTCATTGAATAGTTGGCTTTTTAATTTTTCAGTAGCTCTACGAATTTGTTCTAGAGAATGATTTAATTTCGACGGTAAATGAACAAAACCAATAATTAATTTGGTAGAATCGCTTTCCTCCTGAAATAAACCTCAATAAAGAGAAATCTTTACTTTGATTTAGCAAGTCAAAATGAGCTTTGTCTAAGCGTGTAATGATTTTTAGTTTATCACAACCTGGGTTGTTTATCAGGCTATAATTTGATGTGGATGTTTTGTTTACTATGGTTAATGTATTTTCAATTATTTCTTGTGTTGATTCTGCAAAGCATGCAATATCAGGCTTATTTTCTAAAATAAGCTCAGCTAATTGATCGCTGAGTTCTTTTTTTTGCATATTCCAAAAAAGAAACTTCATATATAAATACAATACTCCTTAATAGCATAACTTCGTTTTATGCGGTGGCGAAGCC